>JABJQI010000194.1 GCA_018663485.1 Opitutia bacterium | reverse complement strand
GGAAGATCTCGGCGACCTCGACATGCAGGCCGCCGAGTGTCAGCCGAAACATCTGGGCGATCTCGATGTTCAGGCCCCGGCGACGATCACTTTCACGTTGAAGACGGATCGCGCTCAGGCAGACGGACGGATTCTCTCCCAATTGGAAGGGGCCGACACTCAGGCCGGCGCTTTGCGAGTGAAGGGAACGACCCTGCAACTGTGGAACGGCAGAAATTGGCTCACTGCAGTCACGGGTTTAAACGTTCAGGGAAAGCCGCAGCAGATCGCCGTCGTGTTTGAAGCAAATGGAACCGCTCGCGCGTATCTCAACGGCCAAAAGGGACCTACCATTCGTAGCTCGTTTGATTTCAAAGGAGTCAAAGCCGGACTCAGCGCACCCTTCCTCGGTCAATATGGATCCCCTTTCGTCGGGGAGCTGTCCGATTTTGAGGTCACAAAGCGGGCCTTGAACGAAGATGAGATATAATCGTTAGTTTCAGTTGAGGGGCCGCTTGAGCTCACCTGCGATCATCGAACCAGTCCGGTCTATTGGATTCCGGGGAGTGCGTTTGCTGAAGCGGCACGCCACGTTGTTCAAGGGATATGTTACATGCGCTTAAAAGTCGGATTTATTCATGAAAAAGGTAGAAAGATTACATTCTCACCGACCTGTATATTGAGTATACTGCCAGTTCTTTACCTTCGGATAAAACTTGTCAGTTGGTATCAATACTACCTTACAGCCTTAAAAAAATATGAAAACGTCTGTTTTATCAAAAACATCCCTAACCGTCGTAATGGTCGCTCTGTGTGCGGTACAGTCTTTACCGGCGGCCGTCATCGATTTTAGCACCGATCCCGACATTGGCAGTTGGGATATTCACAGTCAGCTGGGCACACCCGGCACGGCCACCTGGAATGCGGGCGATCAGGATCTCGACCTGCTTGCGGATGATTCAGGGGGGCATTGGAGCCTGCTAAGCCCTGCGGACGCCACACGAGAGGCGAATGATGCGGTGTCCTTGGATGTGACGAGCTTGAGCGCCAGCGCCGATATCAGCCTCAATCCGGTTTATGCGCCTCTCGATTGGGCGCATGTGGGGCTTACTATAGCCGTGGAACCTGCACCTGCCTTATCGAGTGCTAAGGGGTATAGCTTCTGGCTCCGAAGTGATAATGGTGGCATTAATAATGGTCTTTGGGCATACGAAGTGCGAGATGGCGCAAACAATATGCTCTTTCGGTCGGCAACCTCATTCGCCTTCGTGCCAGTTACCCTGAGTATCGAGCGCAGCGGAGCTGAATATGACTTCCTGGTCGATGGCTCATCGATCTACACTTCGCCAGGAACCTATAGTGAGGCACAACACGATTCGATGGAGAACTATGACATCGTCTTTGGTAGCGGTAGTTTTGCAACGCTTAACGCCACGGTGGATAACTTTGGCGTCATTCCGGAGCCGGGCACTTACGCCCTGCTGGGTGGCTTGTTCGCCCTTGGCTGCGTGATGCTGCGCCGCCGTTAGGCCCTCAGCGTATCTAAGGATCGTCAGACATTGCGGTCATCAGACTGCCAATTATTTTAACCAAAGCCCCCGGCTTGATTACCGAGGGCTTTTTGGCGTCTGGGTGGAAGCCTACAATCGACTCTTTGAATATTGAATGCAGGGAAAGTGATCACATGAATAAAGTAGAACAACAGAACGAACCCGTACACCGATCCTGCCGGATCAGTCGGCAGAAGAAGTGGCTTACCCTGAGCATCATGGCCTTGACCGCCGCGTATGGATACGGCGGGGCACCGGCCCGCGACCTGCGGGTAGGCGAAGGGTTCCGGGAACCGATCGGGTTTCATGACTCGACGCCCACCTTTTCCTGGACCCTGCCGGAAGGTGTAACAAAACAATCTGCCTACCGTATTCAAGCGAAAGGGGATATGGCCCTTTGGGATAGCGGCTGGGTGGAGTCTGACCAATCTGTATTTGTTCCCTATGGTGGCAAGCCGTTGCAATCCAAGCAGCGCTTGGACTGGCGTGTTCGGTATACTGACGAAGCAGGCAGGGATTCCGGCTGGAGCCAGCCCGCTTCCCTAGAGATGGGATTGCTCTCCTCCAAGGACTGGAAGGCGCAGTGGATCCGGTTGGATGAGCAGCAGGCAGAAAGTGAGCAAAAACAGGCCAAAATCGTGATCATGGACGCGGTTTACGGCGCCCTGGGAGATCCCGGCAAGCAGCGTGATGTCACTGAGATCATGCGCAAGCGGGTGGCCGCCGGAGCGCAGAAGATAACAGTCGCAAACGTCATATTTGGAGGCGACCCTGCGCATGGTACGGCAAAGCGATTGCGCTTGAGCTACACCGTCGATGGAAAGGCGCAGCAACATATTGTTAACGAAAACAGCCTATTTAATCTCGTGACGGGTACGACGCTTCAAGCTAAAGGCGCTGGGTATGTGCCTCAATACTTTCGACGGGAGTTTCAAACTGGCGGTACAATAGAGTCTGCGCGTCTGTACGTGACGGCGAAGGGGCTTTACGAGGTATGGCTCAACGGGGCAAAGGTAGGTGCGGATGTATTTGTGCCTGGATACACCTCTTATGATCATCGTATCGAAACGCTTACTTATGATGTGACCGCTGCAGTGAAGTCGGGTGACAATGCGCTCGGTGTGGTGCTGGGGGAAGGTTGGTATGCTGGTAGAGTCCATGGCAGAAAGGCAAGGTATCCGGAATTGAAACCCGCTCTGCTGCTGCAGCTTGAAATGACTTACGCGGATGGAACGGTTGAGACGGTTGTGAGTGACAAACAGTGGGTTGCCACGGATCAGGGGCCGATTCGGAGTTCTGGCATCTACGATGGAGAGACTTACGATGCGCGTCGCGAGATGCCCGGATGGAATATGGCAGGGTTTGACGATACGGAGTGGAGCAGGGATTTGACTGTCGAGCCGGTGACGGAAACGCCGATCCTGCACCCGAAGGGCCACGCCCCGGTACGTGCGACGGGTGAACTGTCGGCTCGTAGCGTGAGCGAGCCAGTACCTGGTCGATTTGTGTTCGATTTGGGGCAGAACATGGTGGGGTGGGCTCGAGTGACCATGCCCGTCGAGCGGGGGCAGACGGCCACCATCCGCTTTGCCGAAATGCTGGAGAAAGACGGGACTCTGTACACGGCGAACTATCGCAATGCCAAGTCCACCGATACCTATTCCGCGGCCGAAACGGGAACCGTAACATGGAGTCCGACCTTCACTTTTCATGGGTTCAGGTATGTCGAACTATCAGGCTTACCGGAGGGCGCGCAGCCTGAGGCGAACTGGGTAACGGGCGTTGTTTTGCACAGTGCCATGCGCAGGATCGGGCGTTTCCAGTCGTCACATGAGAAACTGAACCAATTGCAGAGCAATATTGTCTGGGGGCAGCGCGGCAATTTTCTGGATATTCCGACGGACTGTCCGCAGCGTAACGAGCGCCTCGGATGGACGGGCGACGCGCAGGCTTTTGCGCCGACGGCCTTATTCAACTATGACTGTCACGCCTTTTTCAAGAGCTGGTTGCAAACAATGC
This sequence comes from Opitutia bacterium, assembly GCA_018663485.1. Lineage (GTDB taxonomy): Bacteria > Verrucomicrobiota > Verrucomicrobiia > Opitutales > Coraliomargaritaceae > Lentimonas. The sequence continues at coordinate 10,236 of JABJQI010000194.1, read as the reverse complement.
GGGGCGATCAGCTTGGCGATGGGCGCATTCCGAACGTAGTTCCCCAGCCCGGCCTTGGAGCAGGCAGCCCCGGCTGGCAGGATGCGGCCACGATCGTACCCTGGGCGGTTTACGTCCGTACTGGCGACCGTGAGATACTCGCGGATAACTTCGAGATGATGGAGGGTCTGGTGCGTTGGTACCGGAACCACGCCACAGATCACCGGATTCATCATATTGGGGGCTTTGGGGATTGGTTGCAGCCGTATGCTGAGCAGCTCCAGGGGGACACCGAAAAACCCTTGTTAGGAACCGCCTTTTACGCATTGAGTGCGGATGTACTGGCAAAGTCAGCTCGGGTATTGGGGCGCGACGATGCTGCAACGCGCTACGCTGAAGAGGTGGCCGCGGTGAAAGAAGCGTTTACACAGCACTATTTTGATGCAGACGGCAAACTGAAGAATACGACGGAGACTCAGACCGCTTATCTGTTGGCAATTGCTTTTGAGATGATCCCCGAGGCGCTCGCGGAGAAGGCGGCGCAACATCTGGTCCGGCAGATTCATGCGGCTGACGGACATTTGCGCACGGGCTTCCTCGGCACGCCCTTCATTGCCTCGGTTCTCGATAATGTGGGACGGACAGACCTGTCTTATTCGCTGCTGTTTAAGGAAACATACCCTTCATGGTTTTTTTCGATTAACCAGGGCGCAACCACGATGTGGGAACGATGGAACAGCTACAGCCACAAAGATGGTTTTGGTGAGGCGGGAATGAATTCGTTCAACCACTATGCCTATGGCGCGATCGGTCAATGGATGTACGAGCGGATTGCCGGCCTGACTCCTGATCCCGAGCACCCCGGCTACAAGCACTTCTACATTCAACCATTCCCGGGAGGACCATTACGTTCGGCTTCGGCAGAATTGGATACCCCCTATGGCTTGGCGCGAAGCGCGTGGGAACGGAAGGGCGAGCAGCTGACACTTGCAGTGACGGTTCCGCCCAATACAACCGCGACGATCTTTGTCCCGGCGAACGATGCGGACTCCGTTTCGGAATCCGGTCAAGCCGCGACTCAAGCCAAGGGGGTGAAATTTCTGCGAGCGGAAGAGGGACTTGCAGTGTTTGAAGTCAGTACTGGTAACTATACCTTCGGTTCCGCCGTTGGAATGCTTCGGTAAGCGTGAAATGGTCCTGGTATTTTATATAATCGTTAGTTTATGCGGATTTACGTATATTGCACGCAGCACGGATGAGTGATATCCTATGTTCGGTTTTCTAGACTGAAACGATCACACACTATAATCACACACTATAATGAAACCTAAAATCACTGGAGCGTTACTCGCATCTGTCATTGCTTTGAATGTATGGGCATCTTCGGGTGCTTGTGCGACAGAGTCCTTACCTCCTTTAATCGATGCTCAGGTGCCGCAAAACCTTGATGAACTCTGGGGGGATTATGACCCGAGGAGTGAACCGCTCAACACAAAGCTCGTCGCTCAGTGGGAAGAAGATGGCGTGGTCGTTGAATATGTGGTCTTTGATATCGGCACATTTAAAGGTCAGAAATCAGTGGTCTCTGGTTTTTATGCCTACCCGAAAGGAAAGAAAGACTTGCCCGCACTGTTGGAAATTCATGGCGGCGGTGGCCGGGCTCAGATCGATGCCGCGCTCTGGGGGGCACGCAACGGATATGCGACCTTCTCCATCAATTGGGGCGGCAAAAACCCACCCTTGCCAAGCTTCAAGGAGGGTGACCCGAATACCGATTGGGGCGCCATCGATGCAACTCAGGACGGGCACAATTCGCACTACAACCACATGACCCCCGATGATAAGACGCTGGACCCTGTGGAATCGCCCCGCAACAACAACTGGTTTTTGCTGACATTGTCCTGCCGTCGCGGGCTGACCTTCCTGGAGCAGCAACCTCAGGTCGATGCCGACAGGATTGGCGTTTATGGGCATTCGATGGGGGGCAAGCTCAGCATGGATGTGGCCAGCATCGATAAGCGCGTAAAAGTGGCTGCACCGAGTTGCGGCGGAACGGGGTCCGCCCCAGATGTCCTTTCAGGAATGCCTGGCTCGGGCATGGGTAGGAAATCTAGCAAGCTGATGCGGGATACGATTGATGATATCCCTTATTTGAAACGTCTCACGTGTCCGACCATTTTCATTTCGCCGAGCAATGATTTCGCGGGACCGATGGATAATATGTATCTCAATGAGAAGCTGGTTCAGACTCCGTTTTTCTATTACTCGATTTCGCCGCACTATAATCATCAACATAAGAGCGAGTTCATTGTGAACACGCTACTCATCTTTGAGCAGTTCCTTAAAAATAACTTCACCTATCCAGAGTCGCCAAAATTGGCCATAAACCTCGACACGACAGACCGTATCCCATCCGTCGAATTAACAGCAGATTCTTCAATGCCGATCGAGACGGTAGATATCTATTACTCATTGGATCCGCATGTGTTGACCCGTTTCTGGCGTGATGCAGAAGCAAAAAAAGTGGGTAACAAATGGGTGGCAAGGTGCCCGGTCATGAATACCGAACACCCGCTATTTGTTTTTTCCAATGTAACTTACAAAGCGGATATCGCGCATTTTGTTGAGCCCGCGCATACGGCCAAGTTTGATAATCGCTTTGCGCTCAGCTCCAACATGATCCGAGTCATGCCAGAGGAACTTAAACAATACGGGGTAAAAGCGACCGATAAGCCGAGTCGGCTGGTCGAAGACTTCAGCCGCGGTTGGCATGATTGGTACCGCAAGTATTGGGACAGCAGCCACCATTGGCGCGCATCCACACGAAAACTAAAAGATCCGAAGTATCGTCCGCCACAAGGAGCCAAACTTTTGATCGATATTAAGACCGATAAGGATAACACGCTGGTCTTTCATTTTAACTGCAACACGTGGGGCGCGTATGCAGGAGAACCCGCCGCCTCATTCGTCGCCTATAAAGAAATCAAGGGCTCGCCTAACTGGCAGACGGTGGAGGTGAGCGAAGCAGATTTGTGTTATAAGAGTCTGCCACGGGGCAAGAGCGCGAGGGATCCGCTCCCAGAGCCGTCATGGAAATACATTACTGAATTTGACCTGTGCAGTCGAACTCGAGGCGGTTTCTATAAAAACGGCGAAAAGCTGGATGTCAGCCGCCCATGGCAAGGGAGCAAGGAGTTTCGAAAATTGCGCTGGGAGGGCGGAACCTATCCAGACAACTTCGTGGTCTCGGGCGGGGTTATGGAGCTGTCCCAAAAGGAATTGGACTTGAAAATAAGCTCAGCCATCAAGGCCTCATGGGAAGGGACAAATAACTATGTGGAAGACCAGAAGCCGGATGCCCTTGGTCGCGTTTATTTGACGCCTGCAATGGCGACTAAGACCCAAACCTTCCTCAATCTGGTCGGAAAAGATGCGAATATTGATGGTAATAAAAAAATCAGCATCGGAGGAAAGGCATATGCGCACGGTCTCGGCGTACACGCCAAGTCGGAACTGGTTTTTCCGCTAGATGGAAACTACGCCACGTTTCACGTCGTTCCTGGACCTGCTGATTCGCACAACGGAGAGCTGGAAATGAAGGTTTTAGTGGACGGTAAACAAGTTTTCAGCAGCGGCCCCGTGCGCGGGCTAACTTATGAGCCAACACCGCTCAACATCCCCGTATCTGGCGCGAAGCTACTAACGCTGGTTGTGACCGACGGTGGAAACGGGAATAGGGGCGACCACGCCCATTGGGCGGAGGCCTACCTCACTGTCAAAAAATAAGAATCATCGACTCAATCGACCCTTTCGGGCATTCGGCAAGCTGTTAAATTTAACGATTAAGAAATGAAAAAAGTTATTAGAATGGTAGTTGCAGGTTTTCTTTGTGTGGCGACGGTGTTTGCGATTACGAAACAGCTGGGAACCGATAAACTGGAACCGATCGAGTTGCGCTGTGAGTATCTTGTAAATCCCCTGGGAATTGATGTTGTCCAGCCCCGCTTTAGCTGGCGATTGGAAGGCAGCGGTCAGAGGTCAGAAGTTAGAGCTCAGAAGCAAGGGGCGTATCGGGTGCTCGTTGCGAGTTCCCTCGAAAAGCTGGAGCAGAATCAAGGCGATTTGTGGGATACTGGAAAAGTGGAATCAGATCGCTCGACTCATCTTGTTTACAATGGCGAAGCTCTCATATCACACATGCAGTGTTTCTGGAAAGTGATGGTTTGGGATAATGATGGCAAACTGTCCGACTGGAGCAAGGCGGCACATTGGAGTATGGGCTTACTGAATGCCACTGATTGGAAAGCCGATTGGATCGGGTTTGATAAAGACCCTGCAACCGAGATCGAAGCTAACGCAAAGTCTCAAGATAAGAGTCCTGAAATTGTCATCACCAAGGCACTCTACGGTGTGCCGGGAAATCCGAAACAGCAGGTTGACGTGACAACAAAACTTCAGGCACAGGTGTCCGCAGGAAAGATGGGAGTGAAAGCAAGCAATGGTCTTGCGGGGAAAGACCCGGCATTTGGCACTAAGAAAATGCTGGTAATTGATTTTACGCTGGATGGGAAAGCCAAGAACATCAAAGTCGCTGAGAATAGTGAGGTAAACATTGTCACACAGGAAATTTTTGGTGGAAAAGCTAAGACATACTTTCCCTCACCTCATCTCAGGAAGGAGTTTATGCTCAATGGTAAGATCGAGCGAGCGATGCTTTATGCCACTTCACAGGGGTTCGCTGAAATGCACCTGAACGGTAAACGAGTAGGTGATGAGTATTTCATGCCCGGATGGACCGACTACCGAAAACGAATTTATTACCGTAGTTATGATGTCACATCGATGCTAAAATCGGGAGAGAATACCATCGGTGCGATTCTTGGAGACGGCTGGTTCCGAGGTAATATTAGTAACCTTGGGAAAAATCAGTATGGCAAGCTTATCCGCCTGATGAGTCAACTGCATGTCGACTATGCCGACGGACGATCAGAGATTATCTCTTCCGACAAAAGCTGGAAGGCCTCGTTCGGTCCAATCCTAGAGTCCGATATGCAGGCAGGCGAAACCTACGATGCACGCGAGGAGATCCCTGGTTGGAGTCGCTTCGGATTTGACGACAGCAACTGGGCGTCAGTCAACGTTGGCTCAGCCTTGCAGGCGAAACCGCTTATTCAAGCCTATCCCGGTGTACCGGTTCGTAAGACGCAGGAACTACCCACGCTCAAGTTAAGTGAGCCGAAACCAGGGAAATTTGTGTTCGATCTCGGCCAGAATTTCTCTGGATGGATTCGGTTGCAGGTCGAAGGCGAGGCGGGCGAAAAGGTCGTGATGCGCTTTGGCGAAATGCTTAATGCGGATGGAACCCTTTATACAGAAAACCTTCGTACCGCGCGGGCAACTGACACCTACATTTGTAAAGGCGGTGGCCAAGAGATATGGGAACCTCACTTTACCTTTCACGGCTTTCAATATGTCGAAATTTCCGGGCTGAGTGCAAAGCCGACACCCAAGATGGTTACAGGAATTGCGGTTCATTCGGATGCGCCGTTGACCAGCTCGTTTGAATGTTCCAATCCGATGCTGAATCAGCTCCACAGCAACATACTGTGGGGGCAGCGCTCTAATTATCTCGATGTGCCCACTGACTGTCCGCAACGAGACGAACGGATGGGCTGGACCGGCGATACTCAGGTATTTATTCGTTCCGCTTGCTTCAATCAGGACGTGGCGGCCTTCTTTACCAAATGGAATGTCGATTTGATGGATACGCAAAACGAAGCTGGCACCTTTGGCCAGCAAGCGCCCGTTTATCATGGTCACGGAAGTCCCGCTTGGGCGGATGCAGGTGTAATCTGTCCCTGGACAATCTATAAAGTTTACGGTGACGCTCGGATGGTAAGTCAATGTTATGATGCCATGGCTCGATTCATCAAGTATTGCAGAAGTAAGGGACTGAAAGGCCCCGGCGGCGGATTCGGTGACTGGCTGGCCATCGGCTCTAATACACCGAAAGACCTTATATCTGCAGCTTATTTTGGTTACTGTACCAGCTTGATGGTCGAGATCGCAGACGCACTTGGCAAGCATGAGGATGCCGCAAAATACAGCCAATTGTTCAACGCTATCCGTGCCAATTTCCAGAAGAGCTTTGTCTCGGAAGATGGAAAAATTAAGGGTGACTCTCAGACAGGATACTGCCTGGCACTGTATTACGATCTGCTCACGGACAAGCAGCGTGAGCAAGCTGCTAAGCATCTCGTCCAGCGGATAAAGGCGAAAGACACTCACCTCTCGGTTGGGTTTGTGGGCGTATCCATTCTGTTGCCTACGCTTACCGACATTGGCCGTAGCGATCTGGCCTACCGGTTGATTCAGAATACAACCTACCCCTCTTGGGGTTACTCGATCGAACAAGGTGCCACTACCATCTGGGAGCGTTGGAATAGCTACACGAAAGCCAAGGGCTTTGGGCCGGTCGGTATGAACTCTTTCAATCATTATGCCTACGGTTCCTGCAGCGAGTGGATGTTCCGCAGTATGCTCGGAATCGACACCGACGGCGTGGGCTTTAAGAAAATTAAAATGAAGCCGGAGTTTGATGAAAGCATTACTTGGGCGAAAGGTCATTACGACTCGATACACGGTCGTATCAGTAGCGACTGGAAACTGGCCGCCGGAATCTTCGAATGGGCAATTACCATCCCACCTAACACAACAGCAACCGTTTATATGCCAGAAAGCGCGGCATTACTAATGGAGTCGGGTTCCCCTCTCGCACAAGCTAATGGAGTGAAATTCCTGCGCATAGAACAGGGACGTGCCGTTTACGAGCTGCAGTCGGGACACTATAATTTTAAGACGAAATAACGGGTTGAGAACCACCCGTGACTATTGAGTACCTCAACGAAACAGGATTCTGAGCTTTTACAGATCCAACAACTACAGGAAAAGCTAAGTATGAAAAAAACATTATTTGCGATGTGTGCTGTGTGCTTGAGTGCGCAGAGTTATGGCCAACTGGATGACACCTTTGCTCCATTAACGAAAGGGCAATCGATCACGACGGTCGATGCGCTGCTGAGCGGATTTGACCCACGCAAAGAGCCATTGGATGTCGAGGTTCTGAAAGAGTGGGAAGAGGACGGTGTGGTGATGCAGGTGCTGCGCTTCCGTGTGGGTGTGTTTCAGGGCCGGAAAGCGATGATGGCAGCGGTGTATGGTTATCCCAAAGGCGGCACCGACTTGCCCGGCCTGGTTCAAGTTCACGGTGGTGGACAACAAGCGGACTATCGCGCGTGTTTTACCAACGGGAAACGCGGCTATGCCACGATCTCGTTGGCTCGAGATGGACGAGTTGAGGCCCCTGGATACACGGTCAAAAAAGACAACGCCGAACTCTTCTGGGCTGGAAAGAAGAATGAGCCAGGCTACATGATCACTACCGATTGGGGCGGGGTGGATGGGCAATACTCTGACAAACGCTTTAAAGACTATTATGGCAGCGTGGCGCCGAATGAGTATACGATCGATCCAGTCGACTCACCACGCAACACCATGTGGCATCTCTGCACAGTTGCAGCCCGGCGAGCCATTACCTTTCTTGAGCAGCAGCCTGAAGTGGATCAGGATCGTATTGGGATATACGGTCATTCAATGGGAGGACAGATCACGGTCTATACTGCAGGTTCCGATGAGCGCATCAAGGCAGCCGCGCCCTCATGCGGGGGGTTCAGTTACCGTAATGGCAAGAACATTAACGAAGAGTTGGGATGGGGGAATTCTGAATACCTCAAAAGAGTGACTTGCCCGATTGTCTTCCTAAGTCCCGCAAATGACTTTCACGGACGAGTCAATTTTCTGCCGACAGCCATAAGCGAGATTAAAGCCCAAGATTGGCGCATTACTTCTGCTCCACACCATAATCACAATGATACCGCACCCTATGCAGTAGCCGCTCAACTCTGGTTCGATCAATATCTTAAAGGAACTTTCAAATGGCCTGCGACTCCACAGACTGAGGTGAAGTTGAAAACGGCGAGCGGCTTGCCAATGGTGACAGTGAGGGCGGATCAATCGAGACCGATTCAGTCGCTGAAGGTGTATTACTGCCAGCATGGCGGAATCTATAAGAATCATTCTCACAATGCGCACCGCTTCTGGCGCAGTGCAACGGTGAGAAAACAGGGGGATCTCTGGGTTGCAGAGTTACCCTTGTATTGCACGGATCGCCCGCTTTGGGTTTATGCAGATGCGGAGTATCGACTCGATGAGCCTATCTCCTTCTCAGGGTATTATTACCAGGATCAGACCGCGGAATCGTTCCATGTCTCGTCAGTGATCGAGCTGATCAAGCCTGAGAAACTCCAGTCAGTAGGTATCAAGCCAACGATCAAACCAACTAGCCTGATAGAGGACTTCCAAGGCAACTGGAAAGATGAATGGTTCAGCTTCAATGAGAAGACTAACTATTGGGAACTGAAGACGAACAAACTCTACGATCCGATGTATCGAGCTCCAAAGTTTGCTAAATTGGCCTTCGAAGTCCGCTCCAAGCAGGCAGGGAACTTAACTCTCAGTATCGATGGGCAGGCGCACAGAATCGACCTGGACGGCAAAGGTGATTGGCAGAAGATTGTGCTCTGGCCAACGGATATGCTTGATAGAAATGGTAATAACCGTTTGGACTGGAATAATGTTTACCAGATGGGGTTGCGCTTAAATCCGAAAGAAGATGAAGCTGCCATTGCTCCTGAACTACGCAATTTGCGCTGGTTGGAGGGAACTCGGGAAGAGTTGAATGCCCGTCGAACAGTCAGCTTGAATGAGGCTGAAGCTGTCGATGGTAAGATCTACTTGGACCCGAAGTATGCCGACTATGTGCAGCAGGATTATTCGATCCCCCAACTGAATACTTCGCTTGATGGCGATGCTTTAGCCATCGGGGATCGTGTGTATCAGCGAGGCATCGGCTCACATGCGAACTCTGAGATGACTTTTTTCCTGAACGAAGAATTTAAACGCTTTTACGCTGAAGTGGGTGTACAACAGGGAGTCGGCGCGTCCATTGGCTTTACCGTATTTGCGGATGATGTCGTTGTTTATGAAAGTGGCATGATGGGAAAGAATCAGCCGCCTAAAGTGGTGGATCTAGATCTATCGGGCGTGAGCGAAATTCGACTGGTGATTGATGACGGAGGCAACGGCATTGGATCGGATCATGGTAACTGGGCTGAAGCATACGTCACCAAGACTGTATCCACCAAGGATTCGTTGCCTCCGCTACAGGATGGTCAGGCACCGCAAACGCTTGAGGAACTTTGGGGTGATTATGACCCACGGTCTGAACCAATTGAAGCTAAAGTAATCCGTGAATGGGAAGAGGAGGGGATTGTGATACGCTATATCACCTACACGATCGGCAGATTTAAGGGGCAAAAATCTACGATGTCGGGATTCTACGCCTTCCCGAAAGGGCAGACGAATCTGCCGGCGATATTGGAATTTCATGGCGGGGGCGGTCGCGCTGAAGTTTCCCATGTAAAATGGGCTGCGTTGAACGGCTATGCTGGCCTATCGGTCAACCACGGTGGCGAACGATCACTCTCTGATCTGAAAGATACTGAGCCCAATACCGATTGGGGGGCGCTGGGTGTGAGACGGACAGGGCATAACTTGCATTATAATTCGATGGAGCCGGATGAGCTGACGATCGATTCCGTCAAGTCGCCACGTAATAATAATTGGTTCTTGCTGACGCTGGGTTGTCGCCGTGGCATCACCTTTTTAGAGCAACAGCCCGAAGTGAATCCTGAGTTAATCGGTGTGACCGGGCTGTCCGTGGGCGGGAAATTAACGATGGATGTTGCTGCAATTGATTCACGCATCAAAGTCGCTGCACCACGCTGTGGTGGAGCAGGTTCGGCAAATGCGATTCTATCCGGAATGCCGGGTGCAGGAGTCGGCGGGAAGCAGGATCCGCTAATGTTGGCGACGATTGATGATGTGCCTTACCTCAAGCGACTCAAGTGTCCCACCATCTTCATTTCTCCGACCAATGACTTCGCGGCTCCGATGGATAACATGTATCTGAATGAGTCCTATACCGACACCCCGTTCTTCTACTATGCGGTGTCGCCGCACTACAACCACCGTCACGATGATGCGTTTAAAGTGCACACGCTTTTAGTCTTTGAGGAATTCCTCAAAGACTAAAAGCGTGTGCACTTTAAACGCATCATCGTGACGGTGGTTGTAGTG
>JABJQI010000164.1 GCA_018663485.1 Opitutia bacterium | reverse complement strand
TCGAGCAGGCCAAGAAGATTGTTGCTGTAAAAGGCGCTGGCGAATTGGCGGGCTATGCGAAGATGCATTTTAAGACCGCTTACGAGGCACAAGGTTTAGAGCCACCGAAGAAGCCTGCCTGGTCGAAATTTTAATTCAAAAGAGAGCAGGAAACGAAGCCAATGCTTCTCCTTGAAAATAAAAAAGCCCCGTCCATTGGACGGGGCTTTGTTGATTCAATTGAGTGTAATTACGCGCTTAGATCGAAGCGATCTAAGTTCATCACTTTGACCCAAGCCGAGACGAAGTCTTCGACGAAGGTTTGCTGGGCATCGTTGGAGGCATAGACCTCAGCGATGGCGCGCAGTTCGGAGTTTGAGCCGAAGACGAGATCCACTGCGGAGGCCATCCACTGGGTTTCGTTGCAGCCGTGTGCCTTGCCTTCGTAAAAGTGTGCGCAACGGGGCGAGACTTTCCACTCGATGTTCATGTCGAGCAGGTTCACGAAAAAGTCATTTGTTAAGGTCTCAGGATGTTTGGTGAAAACGCCGAGCGGGGACTGCGCGGTGTTTGCATTCAGGACACGCATACCGCCGACCAGCACAGTCATTTCAGGTGCGGTGAGCGTCATCAATTGTGCCTTGTCGACCAGGAGTGCTTCGGCGGGCGTCTGGATATCGCTTTGTTGATAATTGCGGAATCCGTCTGCTTTAGGCTCAAGCACTGCAAACGACTCGATGTCGGTGTCCTCCTGAGTGGCATCCATTCGGCCAGCGGTGAATGGCACTTCGACTGCATTGCCAGCAGCTGAGGCGGCTTTTTCCACTGCAGCGCAACCACCTAGCACGATCAGATCGGCCAGTGACACGCGTTTGGCGCCCGACTGTGAGCTGTTAAAGTCCGCTTGAATGCGCTCAAGAATTTGCAGTGACTTTGCGAGCGTCTCGGGGTTGTTCGCTGCCCAGTCCTTTTGCGGGGCGAGACGGATCCGAGCGCCGTTGGCACCGCCGCGTTTATCAGAATTGCGGAAGGTCGTTGCTGATGCCCATGCGGTACTGACCAGTTCTGCAATGGAGAGACCAGCGCCGAGTAGCGTGGCTTTCAGCGCTGCAATGTCTTGCGCGTCGATAAATGGATGCTCTGCAGTAGGAATCGGGTCCTGCCAGAGTTCCGTAGTCGCGGGCACTAGCGGGCCCACGTAGCGTGAAATCGGCCCCATGTCGCGGTGGGTTAATTTGAACCATGCTTTAGCGAAAGCGGTGGCAAATTGGTCTGGGTTCTCCTGGAAGCGTTTGGTGATGGAGGCATAGATCGGATCCACCTTCAGTGCGATGTCCGAAGTGAACATGATCGGTGCATGGCGCTTCGAGGGATCGTGTGCGTCTGGTACCAAGTTCGCGGCGGCTCCATCGGCGGGCACCCATTGTGTGGCACCGGCAGGGCTTTTAGTCTGTACCCAGTCGTACGCGAAGAGTGTATCGAGGTAGCTGTTGTCCCATTTTGTTGGAGTCGCATTCCAGGCACCTTCTAAGCCGCTGCTGATGGTGTCGCCAGCATTGCCGTTGCCAAAGCTATTTTTCCAGCCGAGGCCTTGTTCTTCGATGCTGGCGGCTTCTGGTTCGGGGCCGACGTGTTGATCGGGATCAGCCGCGCCATGCGCTTTGCCGAAGGTGTGTCCGCCAGCAATCAGGGCGACGGTCTCTTCGTCATTCATTGCCATGCGGCCGAAGGTGTCGCGAATATCTCTGGCCGAGCCGAGTGGATCTGGCTCACCATTGGGGCCTTCAGGGTTCACATAAATCAGACCCATTTGCACCGCACCGAGTGGATTCTCGAGCTCTCGATCGCCGCTATAGCGTTCATCCGCGAGCCATTCACCTTCCGGTCCCCAATAGATATCTTCACCAGGCTCCCAGACGTCGGCTCGGCCACCAGAAAAACCACAGGTCTTGAACCCCATGGTTTCCAGTCCGCAATTGCCCGCAAGTATCATTAAATCGGCCCATGAAATTTTACGGCCATACTTTTGTTTGATCGGCCACAGTAGGCGTCGCGCTTTGTCGAGATTGACGTTGTCAGGCCAGCTATTGAGAGGCGCGAAGCGCTGTGATCCAGTAATGGCACCGCCGCGGCCGTCGGCGATCCGGTAGGTGCCAGCACTGTGCCATGCCATGCGAATAAAAAACGGGCCGTAGTGGCCATAGTCAGCCGGCCACCAAGCTTGCGAATCTGTCATCAGCCCTTCTAGGTCTTTGGTCAGAGCATCTAGGTCGAGCGTCTTGAATTCTTCGACGTAGTCAAAGTCGTTGCCCATCGGGTCTGATAAGTTGGAGTGCTGGCGCAGCATTCTCAGGTTGAGCTGGTTCGGCCACCATTGCTCGTTGGATGAGCTTGCAGTCGCATTATGGGCGCGGGAGCCCCCCATTACTGGGCACTTACTAATATCTGACATATAATTCTTTGGTTTAATGAATATTACTTGGTACGAAAAAAATAAAAACTACATTTTAATATAGCATAGACAAATATATAGGTAAAATATTTCTTAACTATAAGTCACATAGCCTTAGACTATCATGCAATTACATCAGCTAAGATATTTTGTAGAGGTGGCTCGTCAGAAAAATTTTTCACGAGCGGCTGAGTTGTGTCACGTGTCACAGCCTTCTTTAAGTCAGCAGCTTAAGAAGCTGGAAGATGAATTAGGGCAGCCGTTGATACGGCGTAGTCGCCATGGGGCTCAGTTGACTGATTTTGGTGAGTCGATGCTACCACAGGCACTGCAGGTCTTGTCGGAGGTGCGTAATATGAGTGAGAAAGCAGAGCATCGACGTGAGGACTACGCGGGACGTGTCTCGCTTGGGGCGATTCCCACTGTGGCGCCGTATGTATTGCCCAAGTTGATACGAGCGTCGTTGATACAGTATCCTCAGATGAAGTTGAGTATTGTCGAGCACACCACGGATGAACTGGTAGCACAGCTGCGGCAGGGGAATTTAGATTTCGCTTTGTTGAGTCCGCCTTTTGTGGGAGAGCAAGAGATGGAGTTGATGAGTTTATTTGAGGATGAGTTGCTGGTGGTGCTACCCGATCAACATGCCTTGGCAGATCAGCAGATCTTGAAACTGCGTGACCTGAGTGAATTCCCCATGGTTTTGATGAAGGATGTGCACTGCCTGAGTCGACAAAGTGTATCGCTCTGTGAGGCATCGGGTTTGCAACCGAAAATCTCTTTAGAGAGTGCTCAAATCGAAACTGTGATTGCGATGGTCGAAGTGGGCATGGGTTTTTCGTTTGTGCCAAAGATGGCCCAGTCGACGTTTAAAGATCGTACGGTGAGCTTTTCCTCAGTCGCACCGAATGCTGTGACTCGGCCGATTGTGTTGGCATCTTCTAAGTATCAAAAAATGAGCGCAACACAGCTTGCGTTCAAAGAGCTAGTAAAGCAATTTTTCTACCGCGATGAATAGTAGTCAGAATGATCGAGGATGAATAAACTGCAACAACATGATTTCATGCAATTGCAGTCCGTCGATCGCTTGATTGGGGTTGATGAGGCGGGACGTGGCTGCCTGGCGGGGCCAGTGACCGCAGGCGTATCCGTGTTGACGCGCGATTTCTTTGAATCCAAGGAGGCGCTTGAGCTGAGCGCTACGATTAATGATTCGAAGCAATTGAGTGGGCAGGCGCGGGCAGAGCAGCTCGCTATTATTGAGCAGTTGCGCGATCAAGGCTTACTGGATTTCGAAGTCGCTTCGGGCTCGGTCGAGGAGATTGCTGAGCTGAATATTCTCGGTGCGACGCGCTTTGCGATGCGTCGAGCAGTTGAAGGATTGGCGGCGCGCGCAAAGGATTGGGAATTGCCATTGGCGGCGGCGGATGGGCCTTTGTTTGATTCTGAAAGTGGCGTTCGTATCATCGTTGATGGGCGGCCGCTCAAGCCGTTCCCCTATACGCACACTGGTATTATTAAGGGCGATGGCAAATCGCTGGCGATTGCGATGGCGAGTATTGCTGCAAAAGTTTCGCGAGATCGCGAGCTGCTTAAATTGGCTAAACAGTATCCGGAATATGGCTTTGATCAGCACAAAGGCTATGGTACTGCGGTGCATCGAGCTGCCTTGCATGCGCATGGAGCGACGCCGATTCATCGAGCACTGTTCTTACGCAAACTGTTGAATTTGCAGCAAGCTGGACATGCTTCGAATGAAATCGAGTTGGTCTAATGGCGGCCTCTGATCTAGATAAAATCGCGCAGCGTAATGTGCGCGCTTTTACACTGTTCCGAATGTTTTTCTCGGCGCGGTTTTACTATCCAGTCTATGCGCTGCTGTTTCTGGACTACGGTCTTACGCTCGAGCAGTTCGGTCTCTTAAACGGTATTTGGGCGGCAACGATTGTGCTGCTAGAAGTGCCCTCGGGGGCATTGGCCGACACCTTAGGGCGGCGCAAGTTGCTGATCGCAACTGGCATTTTTATGGTGCTGGAAATGTTGGTTCTGCTAGTGGCTCCAATTGACGGCGGAGCGGTGCTGTTTTCTCTGTTTGTACTAAATCGTGTGTTGAGTGGTGCGGCCGAGGCGGCGGCGAGTGGTGCGGATGAGGCGCTAGCGTATGATTCGCTCAAGGCGGCGGGGCAGGAGCACCGCTGGGGGCATGTGCTTGAGCGCGTGCAGCGCGATACGTCGTTGGCGTTTTTCGTGGCGATGATGGTCGGTGCGGCGGTCTATGATGCTGAGTTGGTCAATGCGGTACTGCGGTTGTTCGGCTCTGCGCAGGTCGTGGCCTCTGAACAGTTAATTAAGGTGCCAATCATTCTGACCTTGTTGTCGTCGCTGGTCGTGTTGGCCATGGCACTTCGCATGCAGGAATCCCCGCTGAAGGCGCATGTGAGCGTGCGAGCGACCTTGGCGCGCTCTTGGCGGCAGTCGGTTGCCGCGAGTCAATGGATCTGGCTAACTGCATTCCCATTTGGAGTGCTCCTGGCAGCGATGGTTCTGGATAGTGTGGTGCGTCAGTTCCTGACATTGGCCAGCGAATATTGGAGCGTCATTGAGTTGCCGATCGCCAGTTATGGCTTAATCGGTTCGGGCATGGCGCTGATGGGGGTGTTCGTGCCAAGGTTCGCACGGATACTGGCTGATTCATATTCTCCAGCTCTGAACTTTGTGTTTGTCGGTGTGGGTGTATTGCTCGGACTAATCGGGCTGTCAATGGCGCTGCCATACTGGGGCATTTTACCAACAATGCTGTTATATGCTGGCATTCAAATGACGGGTTATTTTGTGAGTCGCTACCTAAACGAAACGGCCCCGTCTGAGCAGCGCGCGACGGTGTTGAGCTTTCGTGGTCTATCAACTAATTTTTTCTACGGTGCGGTGGCCCTGCTGTATGCCGGGCTGATCGCCTCGATTCGAGCTGATCAGCTGCAGACGTTCGAGGGTGGCGGTGCCGCGGTTGAGGATGCTGTCTTTGTCGAGTCGCTAGGCTGGTTTCCTGGGTTCTTCCTAGTGTTGACGTTGAGTGTCTTTTTATTGCACCGCTTTCGGTTTGGCAGATAGTACTAGGCAGACGGTTTTAATGTCTCTGCGATGTGCCGATACACCTTGCCGTGGATCAGCATCCGATGATGAAAAAGTGCTGGCACGATGTGGTTGTCTGCTGCGATTTCCCAGTGTGAACTGCGTGTTGGAATAATTAACAAGTCGAATGGCGTGCGGTAGCTGTGGATCGTCGTGTGTTTCAGCGCTGAAGTATCTGCATTAAGTTGCTGTAGTAATTGGCTTCGAAAGCGCATATCGCGACTTGCTTTACCAGGCCAGAAATGTGCGGTTAAGGTGCCGTGTAGCGGTCCGGAGATACTGAAGAAGTGACTCACTCGAGAGGCTCCACCGAGAACTTGCAAATAATAGCGTGAAATGACGGTGCCCATACTAAAGCCGATCAATGCAAAGGGAACATCGCTGCCGATCGTGTGATCGATGTAGACCTTCAGCTTTTCGGCGAGGTCGGCTAGGCCGTGCGCACCGTTGGCTGGTTCTAGGTTGGGGTAGTGGCAGTGGTGACCTTGTTCACCCAGAAAGTCAGCCATCCGTCGATAGACGCTGCCTTTGTCCCAAATGCCATGGACCATAATGATCTCCATTTTGTGTCGCCTAGATGTGTTCGCCTTTTTTCTGTTTGTCGCGCACCGGATCAATGTAGATCGAGACGTTGGCGACGGTATTGCCGAGATGTGTCTTGGCCCGTTTTAGTGCTTTCGCAGTGGAAAGTGTTGGGTTGCTGGGCTCGTCAGTAAAGATGTTGCGCGCTTCAATCGTACCGTAGATGCCAGAGTTTTTGAGGACACGAATTAAATCGGTCTTCACTTCACTTAGAATGAGGTAGCGCTTTTTTTCGGCCATGTACAGCAGCAGCTCTTCAAGTGCCATCACCGCAGTGGCATCCATATTGTGCGCATTGCGCATTTTAAGGACGACGATTTTAAGGTTAGGGTCTTCGCAGATACGACGCATCTGATCGCGGAATAGATCGGCGGCACCGAAGAACAGTTCACCTTCGACGTGCACAATCGATACTTCTGGTGTGCCGCGTTGCTCGAGGGTTTCGAGTTCAGCGAGGTGGCCTTCCTCATTGAAGGCATATTCAATCATCTCAGGTCTGGCGACCTTCTTCAAAAACAGAATGATCGAGATACCGACACCGATATAAATCGCCATATCGAGTGGCATCAGCAGGCCACTGATAAAGGTCGTGCCGAAAACAATCGCATCGGATTTAGTGGATCGAGTCACGATGCGTATTGCATGTTTATTCAGCAGTGAAATGCCGATTACTATGACGAGTACCGCCAATGTGCTTTGCGGGATAAAGCGAGTATAGGGGCCGAGCACGAAGGCACCAATGAAAACAATGGCACCACTAATATAGCTGGCTAGCACGCTGCGGCCTCCGCTGGTCGCACTGAGCGAAGAGCGCGTTAGTGAGCCGGATGCAGGCATTCCGGAAAAGAAGGCGCAACTAATATTGGCCATGCCGATAGAGAACATCGCTTGGTTGGCATCCAGTCGTGCACCAGTCTTTGCGGCGAGGGATTTGCCGATCGAAATGCCTTCTAAGATACACAGTAGAGCGATGGCCAATGCTGGGCTAGCGAGTAGCTGAATATTTGCGAGCGATAGTGCTGGCGCTTGAAAAGACCAGTCTGCGGCGTTTATGCCAGAGAGGAAGGCAACGCCTGCATTATGGCCAACTGTTAGCGCGGTAAGCAACGAAAGCGTGACCAAACAAATCGCGACGTTGGGCAGCGCTTTATAGAAACGGTCGAGCCAAACATACAGCACTACCGTGACAAGGCTGATGCCGACTGTTATCCAGTGAACGGTCTCAATCGAGGAGGCAATCAATGCCATCGATTCGTAAAAGGTCGCCCCTTTGTGCGGTAGGCTTAAGCCGAGAGCCTTGGGGATCTGATTGGCAATGATCAACAATGCCGCAGCCGTGATATAGCCGGTTATTACCGAGCGCGAAATATATTGCACGAAATTGGCGACCTTAAAATAAGCGCCTATCACTACGAATAGACCCACCAGCAGAATTAACAACGGCACAAGACTAAGCATTTGTGTGCCTGCGATGCCAAGGCTGGCAAAGGCACTCAACAGCATGACCGAAGTCGCATTGGTCGGCCCCAGAGTAATATAGTGGCTCTTCGCGAAAATCGGTGCCACCATCGCCGCGATGGCCGAACCGTAGATTCCGTATTGAATCGGTAGCCCCGCAATCAAGGCATAAGCCATCCCTTGGGGAAATGCCAACAGAGCGACATTAAATCCCGCACGCGTATCACCGGCGAGATGTCCCTTGAAGTCGTTTTGATAACCGGAGAGTGACTTTCGGAGCGGAAAAAAGTCGAGGCCGTTATACTCCTTTGCCGCAATTGCGGCTTGTTTTGCATATTGAAAAATCGAGGACACTGCAGGTTCGGTTCTAGATGACTGTGTGCGTGATTTTTACCAAATGCAATCTTACTGTCCGTTCGGGTAAAGTGTCGCCATGACTTCGGCGTGCAGCGGCGCTTTGGCTGCGATGATGCAACGTTCATCGAACGCATCGCCACCTTTCCAGCCAGTTACGGTGAACCCCGCACCTTGTAGGCAAGGGATGATCGCTGCACAGTCCCAAATTTCCATCATTGGATCACACATGATGTCAGTGAAGCCGGAGCAGAGTAGGATGTAGCCACCTGCATCGCCCCAAGAGCGGTAGAGTGCGGTCTTTGGAGGCAACGCGGTCCAGTCGGCATTGTTCTGCCAAAGCGTGGTACGAATCGGATCGGTGGTGCACAGGGTTGCTTCGCCCAGAGGGCAGACAGCACGTCCAGAGACGGGTTTGCCGTTGAGCGTCGTGGTTTCACAGTCGCCGATCACGAGTTGTTTGAGCACGGGCTGATTGATGGCACCGATCACGGGGCGGCCTTTGTAAAGTAGGGCGATCAAGGTCGCGAACAAAGGCACGCCGGAAATGAAAGACTTGGTGCCGTCAACTGGGTCGAGGACCCACACGAAATCGGCGTCGTCTCGCTCGCTGCCGTATTCTTCGCCAATAATACCGTGCTCTGGGTAGCGCTCGGCGAGGATTTCGCGAATGCGCTTCTCGGCATTTTGGTCGGCCAGTGTAACTGGTGTCTTGTCGGACTTACGCTCGATTTCGACATCTGGCCCGTAGTGTGGCAGGATCTCTTTGGAAGCCTCTTCGCAAAGGTAGGCTATAAATTCAATGAATTCGTCTTTTTGAGCGCGTGTGAGTTGTGACATATCGACTGGTAGTGCGGGTTGAAAATCGAGCAATGTGGGGTGCGATGCATACTCTGGCAACCGTAGAGTCAGGGGAATTTCATTTGCGATTGGAATTGTGCTGCTGGTTGCGGTAAAATTACAATCGCTAGGAATTCGTTGTTCCTGCTACGGTGTTTAATGCGGTCTGGTCTTCCACTTTATAAAATCCGGTCTTGTGTGCTGGCACTGACGGAATCACGTTCTCGGCGTGATTGATACGCCTATACATGTGATTGATTTTGAAGGCAACCGCCAGAGTGGTATTGTCGAGTATGGCGTGGTGACCCTGGCTGGTACAGAGATTGTGGCTACCTACACACGGCTGTGTGCAGCAATTGGTACAATCAGTGATCGGGATCGACAACAGCACGGTATTTCGGAACAGGCTGCCGCAGCGCAGACGCGCTTTGATACAGAGTGGGATTTTTTTGCGCAACTGCGCGCGACGGGGCCGCTCTGTGCACATAATGCGTCGGTCGAAGATGGCTTGTTGCGCAGCGTTTGGCCGTATCCGCGCAGCTCGCCTGATTTCTCGGCAGTGGATCGATCGGTCGCTAGCTGGGGACCATGGTTGGACACCTTGTATCTGTATCGTCGTATTTACCCGCAACTTGAGAGTCATAAGCTTGGCGATCTGATCGGACTGTTTGATTTGCAGGCGTCGTTGGATAAACATGCCGCGCTGTATTGTCCTGCTAAACGCCGCCATTATCATTGTGCGTTGTACGACACGCTCGCTTCTGCTTTACTGTTGCGACGTCTCTATCAAGAGCCTGATCTTAATTCATTGAGCCTACACTGGTTATTTTTACATAGCTCTTCGACCGACACAGGTCGCGATGCGATGGGCCAACAAGACCTTTTTTAGAATCGAATGAGTCAGCTGCCCACTATTGTTTTTTTTGGATCGGATGCGATCTGCCTGCCCGTGTTGAATTACTTAAAACATGAAGCTTCGAGCGAATGTGTCCTGCGTGCGGTGGTTTCGCAGCCGGACCGGCGACAGGGGCGCGGTAAGCAGTTGCAGCCCAACCCTGTTGCAGCTTGGGCGTTGGCCAATGGCGTCGAGCTGTTGCAGCCCGAACAACCGACGCTTGAATTGGCCGAGTGGATGATGATAGAGGAGATCGCGGTGGCGTTGGTCATGGCCTATGGGCACTTCTTGCAAAAGTCCCTGCGCGAAGCGGCACAGCATGGGATGCTGAATTTTCACGGCTCGCTGCTTCCTCAGTATCGCGGCGCTGCGCCAGTGGAGACTGCGCTGGCCACGGGTGACGCGGAGACGGGTGTGGGCCTTATGCAGGTCGTCAAAGAGATGGATGCTGGCGGTGTGGCTGACTTTGAAGTCGTTCGTATTAGCGAACAGGATACAGGGCCTGAGTTACGCGTCAAAGTTGGCGAGGCCGTGGTACCGCTGTTGCGTCGTAACTTGGCGGCTACGTTAGCGGGCGAGCTAAAGTTTAAACAGCAGGATACAAGTCAGGTTACTTATTGTCGAAAGATGCGTAAGGAAGACGGGGCTGTCGACTTCACCTTGCCTGCGGTTGCGATCAATAATCGCTTGCGAGCTTTTACGCCATGGCCAGGTGGCTATTTTGATCATGGCGAAGTGCGGATCAAGGTCGGCCAAACGAGTGTCGAAATCGATGAATTCACATCTGCCGAGCCTGGCACAGTCTTGAGTACTAGCCCTGCTGTGCGTGTGGCCACAGGTGCAGGTGTGCTTTGCTGTCATGAGCTGCAGCGCCCAGGTGCGCGGATGCTAGCTGTTGCGGATTTTCTATGTGGCTATTCGCTCGCTAAGGGCGACCGATTGATTGGTGGAACAGCAGAGCCTTTGGTACGTAAAGAACCTTGAAGAGTTTGATAGCTATATCTGGCTTAGTCCTCTTTTTGAGCAGCACCTTTCAGCTGTGCTGATAGCGACGCTGGGCAAATACTTGCCCAGCATTAATCGCTGCAACAGGATTTAGCCGCTGCTTTCGGCGGTCGGCTGAGACCTAGGGAAATTAACAAGATGAGGATTAAGACGATGCCGCTGAGGTGTTGCCATAATTCTGGTTGCATAGCTGCGTGCTGATGCACGCTGTGCTCGATGGTTTGTGTGCCGAGTGTACTGTTGAGCAGCCCACCGGCGATCCATGCGATGACGATGAGACTGCCGAGGTAAATCAACGTGGCCTTGTGACCGAGCATTTTCCAGAGGCTGATGACGGTTGCGGTATTGGTGGCTGGTCCGGTAATTAGAAAAATAAGGGCGGCGCCCGGCGAAAGTCCAGCGGCCATCAGCGCATATGCCATCGGGATCGATGCAGTCGCGCAAATGTATAGTGGTAGGCTGATAACTGTGGCGAGTAAGAAGGCGAGCGAGCCGGTGCTGAAGTGACCACTAATTAGGTCGGGCGGAAGCAGTGTGGTAATGAGCCCCGCAAGTACGAGGCCGATCAGCAGTGCGACTGCAAGGTCGGCAGGCAGGTTGACAAAGCCGTAACGGAGCGCGGTTGAGAGGCGGGAGGGCTGAGGGTTAGAGACCTGAGGCTTAAGGGCAGAGACTTGAGGCGTCTTAATCATACTCGTAATCTTACTCAGCGTTGATTGGGGATCAGAATTCAGATTAGGATTAGGACTGAGGTTAGGACTGAAATTGATTGTGGGTGGAGGTGTTTTGGGGGGCTGGGACTCCGCTTTCTCTTTGCAAAAGAGCTCGATCAGGAATCCGGTGACGATGCCTGAGACGAAAGCGACTACGACGCGCACCGTGGCGAAGAGGCCACCCATTAGGGAATAAGTCGCTAGGATGCTATCGACCCCAGTTTGTGGGGTAGAGCTAAGAAATGCTGCGGTGGCTCCGCGGCTCGCACCGCTCTTGTGTAGAGAGGCGGCGGCTGGTATCACTGAGCAAGAGCAGAGTGGCATAGGAACGCCGATCAAGCAGGCTTTGAACACTGCTCCTAGGCCAGGCTTGCCGAGTAGGCCTTGCACTTGTTCTTTGCGGATCAAAATATGCAGCAGACCTGCGATCGCGAATCCGAAGATCAAGTAAGGTGCCATCTCGGCGACCATGTACCAGGTGTTGAGGGCGAATGCTTTAAGGAATGCGATCATCAGGTGATCAGTATTCATAGGGGGGGTGGAACTGACAACACTAAGAACGATGACGGACGTCGAATAGGGAAATGTGGGAGGGACGTGCTCCGTCTTGTCCGCCGATTAAATCCTAGTTTTTGCGACGCTCTGTGGTCGATTCGGACCATACGGAGGTGTTCTCTCCTATTGGAAGATGTAGCTTGTTTAAAAATGATCTTGGCGTTCGGGCCTCTAGAAGTGATCGTAGTGGACACATGGCTAGTTCTACGGTTGAAGATTATATTAAGCACATATACCTCATTTCTGAAAAATCGGGAAAGGATCAGGTCTCGATGGGCAGTGTTGCTGAAGCCTTGGGGGTCGTGCCTGGTACTGCGACCACCATGGTCAAGGCTTTAGCCGATGCCGGTCTGGTCGATTATGCGCCGCGGGTCGGAGTCCATTTGACGGTGCATGGTCGCAAATTGGCGCTGCACGTGTTGCGGCGGCATCGTTTGATTGAACAATTTCTGGTCGAGGTACTTGGCTTTGATTGGTCGGAAGTACATGAAGAGGCCGAGTGCATGGAGCACGTGGTTTCGGATTTATTACTTGAGCGGATCGATCAATATCTGGGTCATCCCACAGAGGACCCGCATGGAGACCCGATTCCCTCAGCTGCAGGTGAGTTATTGCACGGCAACTCAGAGAGCTTGGTGGCGTGCTCTTTGGATATGCAGCTTTCGGTGGCGCGTATTACCGACCAAGACCCTGACTTTTTGCAATACATTGCCAGTGCCGGACTCAACCTCGGCGTGTCCTTGCGCGTGGTCGCACGCAACTTGAGCTCCGAATCTGTGAGTCTCGAAGTCGGGCCAACGAATGAGAGCCTCACCTTGGGATTGGGCGCAGCGGCTAAAGTGCTGGTGCGGGGTAGCTAAAGTGTTGGTGCGCGTAAGCCAGTCGCTAATGCACGTGCCCAGGATAATAGCCACTTAGCGCTTTAACGCTTTCAGCGAGTGCGGTAGCGTAGGCGCTGTCGGCATTTTGCTTGGCTTTCATCCCGGCTAGGATCACGGCGTGATGCTTGATTAGTCGCTCTGTGTAGTCGGCTTGGCTGGGCTTGACACGTTGCGTGAGGTAGTAATCGCCGATGGTTTCGATGATTTTTTGCGCGTGCTGCTCTTTGTTCATTACCCAGCGTGTCGCTTGGTTTTGAGATTGTGCGTCGGTCTTGCCTGCGAGCTCGGCTAGCATGATCGTGGCCTTGATTACGGTCGCGGCGTCTTCCAGCATACTTTGCACACGTGCGCTGTCGTTGTAGATGCCGCAAGGTACTTGACAGTGCCCAGCGGCTGACTGAGTTGCAGTAAACGGTGTGCTTGCTAAAAAGAACGTAAATACAAGTGAGGCTATTTTAAATATGTTCATCGTTCTGAATCGTGGGTGGTGTTTTTTTATGTTTCTAGACGAGTGTGATAGTTGCTGGACTGGTGCGGTTAGATTACTCGCCAGCAAAGGCACAGTTAATCAAAGCTTTAACTTTAGAAAAAAGCGACCGTTGCGGGCGCTTTAATTTAAATTACTCCTCGTTGTCTGTCGGGATCTTGTTCTCGACGGGAATGATGAGCAACGGGGTCTTGGATTTGACCCATACATTTTGTTCTTTGAAGAATTTAGCGGAAATTACTTCGCAGGCTTCACCGATTGTTTCGACGGGCATGCGGATGCCTTTGGGCGTGGTGTTAAATTCGTGGGCGGCACTGTGGATGCGGCCAGCTGTAGTGCTGATGTCGTCGTCCTCAGGGATTTGCGTGATCCAGCCGACGATGTCTTTCTCCTTTAGTGAGCCGTCAGGGTCGGAGACCAGCAGGACGTTTTGCTTCTTAACTGCCGGCGGGCGCAGGGCTTTTTCTTCTTCTTCAGCCTTGAGCTCTAGTTCGATCTCCTGCATGATGCCAGCGATCTTGCGAATGTCGGGTTCGTTGCGTTGAAGAATGAATTTGAGGGTTTCGATGTCGATTTTAGGCATGGTAAAAAAAAACTGTGTAGCGTGTAAAAGTGTGCAGGTTTAAAACCGCATGATAACGTCTGATATTGTGCTGTCGGGCAATCGAAAAGTACGCGAATTTATTTTTCGTAGAGCAGTTCAGCTCGATCAAGTGCGGCACCGAAGGCGTCGATCGAGTCAATGAATGTGTAGTCGGGTGAAATGCCCCAGTCCCATTTTTTACCGAGTATGTAGTGTCGCACCGGTAGTGCTTGGTCGGTGCTGGGAATGCTGATGTTGTCAGACACGGTGCTGATGACCGCGGCCGCGATATCACCACTGTGCTGCAGTTGTGAGAGCACGACAATACTTTCGCTGGTGCGGTAAACTTTGTCGATTTCGATACTCCAACCGGCATCGGGTGTGTCGAGGCGAATGGAGATGTCTTGTTGCTTCTGAATGCTGGCAGGCTCCGCATCTTGTGGCGAGTTGAGTGAGCCCGCGACGACGAGCGTGTGCTGCTGTGGCTTTAGATGTTGGCGGATGGTGCGGTTGACTTGCTCAGCGGTGATGGCTTGAAGGAGCTGCGGATATTCGTCGATATACTCTGGAGCGAAGCCTCGCTGCACAAAACTGAGCACTTGCCCAGCAACGCTGCCAGTGGTGGAGAGTCCGACTAGGTAGCCGCCGGAGAGCGTATCGATAGCTTTTTGCACTTCGTCTTCGCTAACGCCTTGCTCATACCATTCGGTAAAGACGGACTCGGTCGCGGCTAAACCTTGATCGAGTAGGGCGGGCGAAAAGCTGGCGCTGAGGCTCCAATTGCCTGGAGTAAGGATGTCGCCTGAGTGGCCGGATCGGATGCTGTAAGTGAGGCCTTGCTTCTTGCGCACTGCTTGCATGAGGCGAGAGTTGAAGCTACCGCCGAGAATGTAGTTGCCGAGCTTGAACGGGATGTAGTCGTCGTCGGTGCGTTGGATGCCAGTGTTTTGAGCATAACGGACAGCGACACTGGTCTTATCGGTAATGTAAATGCGTTTGTCTTGTTGATTGTTTTTTAACTGCGCAGGGATCTCGGTAGGGTAGTTCACGCCTCCGCTCCATCCGTCGAAGGCAAATTCGACAGCGGCGGTGAGTTGCTCGAAGTCGATATCTCCAGCGAAGACCAGTCGCATCGACTTCGGCCCGTAGTGATCAGTATGAAACTGCGCGATGTCTGATATGGTGGTGACCTTTAGATCTTCGAGAAGCACGTCGATTTTGGCGGAGTAATTCGGGTGGCCTTTCGGGTAAAGCAGGCGCGCGACTTGCGCGTTGGCTCTGTAGTCAGGATTGTCGATGGCTTGCAGTAGTCCCGCGCTTTGGCGGCTCTTTAAGGTTTCGAGCACCTCGGGGTCGAATGCTGGTTCGCGCAATTGTTCGGCGAGTAAGCCCATGACTGCACCAGCATCTTCGCGAAGGAATTGACCAGCAAAGCCGAGACTGTGTGCGCTCGCTGAAAATCCGATATCAGCGCCGAGAGTGTCAAGGCGCTCGGCGATGGCAAAGCGGTCGTTGCGCTGGGTGCCTTTGTCGAGCATCAACGCCGTCAGACCAGCGAGTGTGGGGGCATCGACTGGGCTGAGTGTCTCGCCTGCGGCAAAGCTACCGACGAAAGAGACGACGTCGTCGATTGGCATGTCGATGGCGATGATCTCGATGCCAGCGATATTGGCGTGTTGCATATGGCTTGAGAAATCGACTAGCGGTACTTCGTTTGCACTTGCGTTAAGGTTTATTTCTGAGGCGTTGTGGGTAGGGCCGAAAACGGCAGGATCGCGAAAGTAGTGCGGCCCATGCGAGCTATGGGTGAGTTGTGCGACGGTGCTCGACTGCTGTGGAACGAACCAGCCGGTGGTGCTATGATTGCGCACGAAATATTTGGCGGCGACACGTTTGATCTCTTCGGCGCTTACATTTTGAATCGCTTTAGGGAGGTTGACGTAGTTGGTCCAGTCTCCCATGGCGATCGCTTCGTTGATTTGGTTGGCAATCGCATAGGGGCCATCGCGCCCGTAAACGGTGTTGGCTTGGATGACAGATTTGGCGCGCGCGAGTTCGTCTGCGGTGACACCACCGCTAATTAGTTTTTTGATCTCATTGAGGATAATGGTTTCGGTCTCTTCGTGCGTGGCTTCAGCGGTCAGATAAGCGCCGAGTATGAAGAGGCTAGGATCGTGGAGTTGAGGCGCGTAAGTGAAGGTAGAACTGGCTTTGCCTTGGTCTTCCAGCGCGCGATAGAGGCGACCGGTTTTGTCGGCACCGACGATTTGCTCAATAAGAGCCAGCGCAGCCCAGTCCTGATGGGCACCGGCTGGAGCTTTAAATGCCGTCATCACGACGCCGACTTGGCCGCTGCGTTCGATAATCAGCCGACGCGGGCCGAGTTGCTTGGGCTCGGTGGTTTCAACCACGGGAATCGTGTGTGGTGCTTTGGGCACTGCACCGTAAAATTGCTGTACAGCTTCGAGAGTGGCATCAGTGTCAAAGCCGCCGATCACGGTGAGCACTGCATTTTCGGGCCAGTAAAAGGCATCATAAAAAGCCCGTAATTTTTCGGGAGTAGTGCTCTCGATGTCGGAGCGCCAGCCGATGGTCGGGTGTGTGTAAGGGTGTGCGACAAAGGCAGCCGAATAGACTTCTTTGATCAAGGTGCTGACGGGGCTGTTCTCGCCGCGTTCGTATTCGTTACGCACGACAGTCATTTCAGAGGCGAGGTCTGCTTCGCGGATGCGTAGATTGCGCATTCGGTCGGCCTCTAGCTCTATGGTGTGTGCGACATATTCCCTCGGGAGCGTCGCGTAATAGTTGGTGCGATCAAAATAAGTGGTGGCATTTGAGCGCGCGCCGATGCGCTCCATTTCACTGGAATAGTCCGAGCCGTCACTACTATTAAAGCGGTCGGTGCCTTTGAACATCATGTGTTCTAAGATATGAGTCGCGCCAGTGGTGCCAGCCACTTCATTGCGCGCGCCAACTTTGTAGGTCACCATCACGGTCGCGACTGGCAGGCCTGGGTTAGGCATGAGTAGTACGCGTAGCCCATTCTCGCTGAGGCGATATTCCTGTATGCCATCGAGCGTTTGGATGTGTTCAATTCCTGGTGGGAGCGCCGATAGGATAGAACAGAGCGCAAATGTGTAAGTGCTGGCTAAGGTGTAAAAAAACTTCATAAGTGGTGTAGAGTGGAGTCCATCAGACGCGAGTAAAAGTTCCTAGCGAATTACTGCAAGCATCGCGCGG
>JABJQI010000162.1 GCA_018663485.1 Opitutia bacterium | reverse complement strand
TTCGCAATCAGACTGTTCTCGATTCCAGCTAGTATTCTGTTTCGTTCTTAATCCTCGCACAAATTGATGCGCTCAGAGGCCAGTTTCTATATCCGATGTGGTAGTCTGAGAGGGCTGAGGGCTGAGAGGCGGGTACAAAAAAGCTTCGTCGGGTTAAGGACGAAGCTGATTTAAAAGGATGCCTATTTGGCTTACTGCTCGTCGAGTACTTCGGCTACTGAATCTTCGCTGATACCACGAGCGACTAACTCGCTGACGAGTGCATTGGAGCTGACATAAGATGCGTAGCGTTGCAGGAAGCTGCGTGCTTGAACTAATTTTTCGTCCTCCGATGTGATTTCTGGAATACTTTTCTCTTCGACATAGACGAAGGTGCCGATGGACCCGCTTGTTAGCATTGGAGAAATTTCACCAGCTTCCATGCTTTGTGCTTTTTGCAGTGCAGCTTGGTTGAAGGTGCGTGGCGCTTCGCCGATTTTGAAAGCTTCGTTCGCAGTGGCTTTGAGGGCAAGTGCTTCAGCAGCTTCGACGAAGGTGCTGCCTTCGGCGATTTTGGCTTTGAGTGCGGTTTCCAAGCGCTCGCCATTTTCGTTGAAGAGGCGGCGCTTTTCGTCGGCAGTGTAGTCGGCTGTGACGACCGCTTCGACGGTTTCGAATGCTGGGATCTCTGGCGCGATGCGCCCTGTGTAAATTAGCACGCCGAAGCCTCCGTCAATCGCATGGGCGTCTGAGAAGTAGCGGCTCTTGGAAAGTGCGAACGCGGATTTGAGCATCTCTGCCGATAGAGCACGGCGAGCAGCACCTTCAGCGGTGTAAGGTGCAATTTCTGTGAGTGTCAGGCCAGACTGGTTGAGTAGCTGATTGAAGGCGGCCGAGTCTTGCTCTACATTGTCGCGGTATAGTGCGTAAGCGAAGCTCTGTGCAGCTTCGTTAGCCAAACGCTGTGCGGCTTCAGTTGCGAGGTCGGTTGCGACTGCATCGCGCACATCCTCAAAGGTGACAGTAGGTATCTCTGCCACGGCGTCTTCAGCTTTTGGCTGAGTGGCCTTGTAGTCTTCGATGAAGCGAGTGCGGTTGGCGATAAAGTGTGGGCGTAGATCAGACTCTTGAGCGGCGATGACTTGGTCGGCATAGTTGGCTGCCGAAAAGATGATGTAGCTGGCTTGGATTCGCTCGGCGATTTCGTAGCGACTGTTGTTGGCGGTGTAGTATGCAATCAGTGCCTCCTCAGTGGTTGTGACTTCTGGAGTGAACTCACTATAGTGGATCTCGGCAGTCGTTAGTTTAAGAGTTGTTTGATTGCGCTGTGTTTGTGCCAATGCTTCGGAAGGTAATAGATAGCCTGGGCCGGAGAGGGCGCTGCCAATTTGATCGATGCGATAGTCTTCTTCGAGTACCACAGCGAAAAGACCTTGCGGCATACGCGGGTTGGATTCGATGTTGTCTACGAAGCTGGTGTAGGCATCACGGCTAAATGTATCATCCGCGCCTCGGAAGGCAGCCTTAGTCATAATATAGCTTTCAAGTGTCTTCTGATCGGGGGCTGGAACACCGATCTCTTCTGCCAAGTGCAGTAGGGCAATACGGCTGGTGACCTGCGATTGGAATTGTTGCTCGTTTTGGATCGGACGACCTGTGTTGAGGATTGCACTCAGCGACACCTTTTCGCTGATGATGCCCATTTCGCGAGGTGAATTGAGGTCGTAACCATAGAAGTTTTGCTCGCGGTAAGCGCTTTGGTCAGATGTGCAGCCGGGCGTGTTACCAATCGTGAAAACGAAGGCGACGATAATGACCGACAAAAGAGTGAGGAATATCCAGCGGCCGTGGCGGATGAGGTGGTTTTGAATCCAAGAAATCATGACGAAGGTAGTAAGAAAATGCGAAGGTTAGATACAGCTTATGACCTGTCAATCCCTTGCTTACATGTATCTCTACGGATTCGAGACAGATTGGATTTGTGTGACTAGCGACGAATTAGATCGCGGATCGTGAGTGTGGCCTTGGGGCAGTCCTTCAAACTGATAATTTCCTCTAAATAGGTGTGCAGCTCGGGTGTGTGCTGCACAACCAGTTCGGCACCGTCATTGTTACCGTAAGATTGGAATGTCTGCTTAAATGCGCCGAGCGTAATAGATTCAAGCGGGTGCCCTGGTTGGTAGGCATGATCGCGTTCGTCTTCAATTGATTTGATCGCGACTGCGCTCAGGTAGCCGAGTTCGCACAGACGATTGATACTTGAATTTAATATGTGGCTGGGTACCCGAAGCTGTTTGTGGAGTTCGCTAGCACGTGAGGGGGAAGCACCTGCCTGAAAGCGCTTGCCGACGAGAATCAGTACAGCCAGTGAAATGATCTCTTGAGTGTGTTCACTTGTTTTTTGCCAGGCATTCTCATTTGTCAAATAATCGGCGTTCTGAACTGCGTAGGTTATCTGACCTCCAAATAAAATGAGTAACCAGAAGACGTAAAGCCCAAGCATGAGCACGACTATAATGCCGACAGAGCCATAGAGGCTGCGGGTATCGACCACACGCTGCACATATAAAAATGAGAGCATGTTATAAAGCTGAAGCAATACAACGACTAGGGTTGCTCCGGTGAAGGCGGCCTTCCAATTGACTTGTGTATTGGGAATAAAACGAAAGAAGACCGCCAGCAGTATAGTAATAAGAATAAAAGCAATGATGGGACTGAAAAAGAGGGCTAGGGATAGAAATTCGCCGCCGAAGGGCAGATGCTCCATCAATTGTGCGATCTTTGTGACTGTGACCAAGGTCAGCGCTGCTGCGCCCATGACTGCTCCAAGGCTGATGAAAGTCCAATACACGACGATGCGCTCGCCGAGTTTTCGGCCTTGATCGACGCCCCAGAGTGAGTTGAAAGAGGCTTCAATCGAGGAAAGCACTTGGATGCCTATTACAAACAACATGAGCGAGCCGACGACGCCGACGGTGCCGGACTGTGCCGCTGCGATGAAGCTATTGATCATCTCGGTAATTTCAGGGGCTAATTCAGCGTTATCAATATCATCATCGTTGGTGTCAATTGAGAGTTGAGGTGCGGCGTAGGAGATCGCAGTTTCAATCCATTCCACTGCACGATTTTCGGCAGGTGATTCGCCATTAGTCGGATTTGCTGGTGATTGGTCGATCACGAAACTGGAAACCATAATGCCCAGTGCGATGAGCGGGCCAATGCCGATTAACGAATAGAAGGTTAACGCAGCCGACTGAACTGGTAGTTTATTCCTCCGGAGCCCTTGAAATGTGAGTGTGAGAATACGTAGTAAAAAATAGGAGCGCGCGCGAGCGGTTTTACGGCCGAGATGCTCTAGTTCCCAAATGTCTTTGTTCATCAGGTCGCGGGTGCGCGACAATTGATTACGTATGCGCACTGACCAGTTGGCCTCTGTTTGCTGAGGCGCGGCGTGTTTTTTGCTAGTCAAAATATTAGCTTTTAGTGTTATCCAAACGGTACTAGCTCGAAATGCATACGATCAAAAAAATCTGCGAAGTGATCGATAATTGCTAAGTAGGCGAGGGTTGCGTTACCGCCAATGCCAAGTGTCAAAGCCACGAGCATTGTCGAGAGGGTTTGCGCGATGGTAGCGTAAAAAATTCCTAACCCAGCCGCAGTGGATGCGATTAAGATAATCGGGTCACCGAGTGCCCAGCCGACATAAATACCAAAGCCAAGGGTGAGCATGGCGCGCCCACGCAGCAGTGGATAGACCTCAGTGACTGCGAGGATCAAGAGCGCCGCCATGATGAAATCAAAAAGACCGACAATCATAAATGGGTAGTTTAATATCGTGCTGACTTTACCCTCTGAGAGGGCTTCGTAGATGGCCGAGTAGTGCGGTGCGATTAGGGCGACAGCCGACAGTAGTAACATCAGACCGAGACTGTTGGTTGAGAGTGCTGCGGCTTTTTGAAAGCTTCCTTCTTTCTTTTTCAAATGGCGCGTCTCCTCCGAATCGCATTCCGCCGCTGCGAGCATGTCAGTGACTTTGATGCCGCCTTGCTCAGCTGTATTATGTTCGACTCGTGTTGATGCTTCTTCTGGTGGATTGATTTTAAGTGTAAGTGATTCGTTTTTTGGAAAAACCTCTGCCTTGATTTGCTGGTTTAGCCCAATCGGGATCCATTCTTCTTTGCTTTCGTCGTAATAGAGCGTGTTCTCTGAAATTTGGCTCGCTTCAGCTAAGGTCAAAAGTTGTGACGTATCGAAGGGGCCACGAGATTCTTCGTGGTCGGGAGTGCGGATGTAGTAGTCTGCCATAATTTAAAGTGATGCGACTTTCCTGCTGAGTTAGCTCTGCAATCTTTTAATGAAATTAAAGTAGTCATTCAAACGGCTCTCCAGCAAGCGAAAATAAATGATTCACGTATCCTGTTGATCTTCGGATGACGCAAAAAGGCGCATCGTCATTTTGCGTCGAATGCTGCCTCTAGGAGGCCTGCCTGAGCGAGCAAAATTGGAGTGTCGCCGAATCGCCCACGTTGACAGGAGTGTAGGCGACTGGCCTAAGTGGATCATGTGCTGTTGCAAAGTAGCGGCGAGTCGCTGTCCCTCCTTTAGCCTTTTCTTATTATTGACGATGAATCTAAATCAGATTTGCGACGAATCGAAGGGCTGTGTTGCCACGAGGTGAGTGGTAAGATCAAACTGCTGTGTCGTCACAATGCTCGCAGTAAACGCAGATCTTTTTGCCAACCCTTATCGCGAAGACGTTCGCGGAGTTTAGAGTTGTCATCAGTTTGTTGAAAAATGTCGTGGCTGTATTTGTTTGTCCTCTTAATTTCCGCTCAGCTACTCGCTGTGATTTTTTGTCAGTTTTTAACTGGTATGATAAACGACCTTAATTGTTTCGAGTTAAGAGCCGAGCTACACTGCTTTTAAATTTCTCCAACAAGCATACATCTTTTGACGAGTGAATTTCGCGATCCTGTTCACGTATTAAATGATCGGTGGCTGGTCTCATTGAATAATTTATTTATTCGGCGCATTTTCAGTGTTGCGGTGACACTATGATTTCATTGAACATTTTGTCACATTTATGACGGAATATCCAAACAGTGACGAAGACGATTTTTCAAGTGGTGACAAAGGTGAGTTTGATTGGGGCTCTGAGTTGCAGGAAGATCCGAAGGAGTATGGAATGTCCTTCTTGGAGCACTTGGAGGATTTTCGTTGGACGGTTGGACGTAGTATTTTAGCGTTCCTCCTCGGTGTTGTGATCGTTGGTTGCCTAATGCCGCATATCGGTGCATTTCTGCAAATGCCTTTAATTGAGGCTTATGGCTCGGCAGAGCTGGTCGGAGAGAAGTTGATTACTTATAAGCCGATGGGTGTTTTTTCGGTTTTTATTCAGATTGCATTGTTGGGGGGCTTAGTTCTATCGATGCCTTTTGTTCTGTATTTTATGGCATGCTTCATCGCTCCAGGGTTGACGCATCGAGAGCGCAAAGTGGTGCGTCCTGCTTGTTTCGCTGCATTTGTTTTATTCCTTTCAGGGGTTGCGGTCGCATTTTATGCGATTCTGCCACTCACGCTGGCTTTCTCGGTTAAGTTTAACCAAGTGATGGGTTTTCAGGTGCTGTTGGCCGCTTCGGAATATTACAACATGGTCGTCTGGTTTTCCTTGGCGACGGGCGCGATCTTTCAATTTCCCCTCATTATTGTAATCTTGATCTTTAAACAAGTGTTAGCAGTTGCGAAGCTGAAGACGATTCGTCGGACGGTTTTTGTCGGGACAATGATTTTTGCGGCGCTGCTAACGCCAGGCGGTGACTTTCTATCTCTGCCGTTGACGACGGGAATTCTATATGGGCTCTACGAACTAGCCCTCTTAGTCGGTTCGCACATTGAGAAGAAACGCGGTGCTGCTGAATTAGCTGAGCTTTAGGTTAAAGAGTTATAGCTACTTTAACTGTCGTTGTTGATTCGATCGACGCGCACCATATGCCTTGGATGGCAACAATCCCCTTAGTG
The DNA here is from genome assembly GCA_018663485.1 of Opitutia bacterium. GTDB lineage: Bacteria > Verrucomicrobiota > Verrucomicrobiia > Opitutales > Coraliomargaritaceae > Lentimonas. Next base: position 2,116 of record JABJQI010000162.1, on the reverse strand, counting down.
ACGTGCTGCAACTGCTTAGTTTAGTGCCAATGCGTACGACGCGGAGGTCGTTCCTTCCAGAGGTACAATTCCTACTAATGCTCATGGCTAGCACTGAAACACTCAACCAGTGTCTTTCTCAGCCATCAGTAAAGAGCTGAGACATAAAAAAGGCCACATCCTGAATGTAGGATACGGCCTTGTCTGAAATTAAATATTGTTAACTACTGAGTTTTTTTGTTGCGCTTACGCTGATCGGCTAGGACCAGCATGAACATGTGGCATGCAAACCAGAAGGTTGCACTGATTGGGATCGCGGTAAAGCAAGCCTGTAGCTGTGCAACTGTCGGGTCAGTTGAAAAAGTGAATGGGCGCAGTAGAAACGACATTAGGACGAAGACTCCTAGTGTGAGAATCGCTCCAACAGCGATGTGGCCTTTGGTGAGTAGTTTCTGGTAGGGTGCATTTTCCATTTGCTTCCATCAGAAATGTAGTCAGGGCTGGCTGTCAAAGCGAAATTGATCAATTATCGAAAGAGACGCGTTCAGATTTGGTGTCTTTTATGGGGTTAGAGCCATTTCTATTGAATTTATCGCTTGAACTCGGTTGCGCACTGGGCAATTTAGGGAAGTTTTTCCAATTTTCATCTGCAATATTTAATGAGCGCCTTATTCATCAGCCTTTTCACTCTAGTTCTTATTCTTATTTCTGCTTTCGTCATTCTGCTGGTTTTGATGCAACGCACTAGCCAAAGTGGAGGTATGGGAGCGGCGCTTGGAGGCGGTGCGGCTGAGTCGGCATTTGGTTCGGATACGAGCAATATACTAACCAAAGGTACTATTTATGGTATCATTGCTTTTTTCTTAGTCGCATTGGGATTGTTCCTTATGTATCAATCTGAGGCATCGAATCGTACGCAGATAATCAGTGCGGATGAGTTAATTAGCGCTGAGAAGATGGCCCCTGCGGCTGATACTGTGGTTGAAGAATCAGTCGTTGAAGGTACGGCCGGTACTGTGGTTGAAGATGTTGTTGCAATCGCTGATGACTCCGCGGTAACAATTGAAGCGCTGGTCGAGTCCGTTGAAGTGGTTGCCCCAGTCGTTGACGCAGATGCGTCCTCGGTTGAGACTGTGCCGACTTCAAATTAATGCATTCAATAGAGACACCTACATTTTTGCTTGGACTAAGGTCAGCTGTTCTAGGTTTTACTGCAGCTGGCCTTTTCTATGTCTGGTTACCCAGCATTTCTAATGCTCAGCGAGCCGGAGACAGTGCTCCGCGGCCTTCGATTATGGAGAAGATCGATGCAGAAGAGGGAGCTAAGCGTATTGCGTCTTTTCGAGCGCAACGCTTGAGTGGTGATTTCTGTTTCAAGTTTCAGTTGGAGCATAAACCGAAGAATAGCAGTCAAACTTTCAGATATAATGGGGTCATGTTTGGTTCGTGGAATGAGCGTGGGCCTGTTAACCGTTTTCAATTGTATCCGGAGCGAGTAAAGAGAGGCAAACTGGTTGAAGTTCCTCCGATTGAGCTGATCGTGCAAAACGGTGTCTCGCCTGAAGTCTGGATTCGCCACTGCGCTGCTGAACCATTCGTACGCATTGAAGACGAGGCATTGTTTAAGCCTATTTTTGATGGTGTGATCTACACCCCCTTTGATTTGCAGATGCCATTTATTTATTGGAATGATTATACTTACGAAGGACCCGCGAATGTCTTGAGTCGCATCGGACAGCTTTTTCTCATGAAGCCACCTGAGGGTTCACTGTCTGCTCGACATGGAATCTCAGGGGTGCAGATCGCTCTAGACGATATGTATTATGGGTTACTTGGAGTTGAAGTATTTGGTGTGGATGGTGAGCCGCGTTCTGATTTCACGCTTCGGAGCTTTCAGAAAGTACAGGGGCAGTATATTGTAAAAGAAATCGTGTTGTCTGAAGTCGATGGTGGTAAAGTTCAATCCTCCACTGGCTTTAAGGTTAAGAGAGCGAGCGTTGGTTTAATTTTCGATGCAGCAGTTTTTGATCCCGAATGTAATACAGATGTACCAGAGATTTCTGCAGCACTTTTTCATGTGTTGTGAATTTAATGTAGTTGATTTTTTAGCGGTGATTTTTGTGTAAATCAATTGTAT
>JABJQI010000217.1 GCA_018663485.1 Opitutia bacterium | reverse complement strand
CAAGCGATCTTCGAAGTCGCTTAATTAAAAGTAATTAATAGGCAGGAAGAAGGTCTGCCATGCTTGCCTAACTAGCAAACGGCACAGTCTTTGGACCGTCGTAGCCGTCTTGCTGTGCCTCAACGATCAAGTTGGAGCGGATACCGCCGCGGCCACGCCAAATCGTCTCGAGCCGTGCCCAGCGAGGCTTAGTCACAGCAAATAGATCCTCAAATATTTTATTGGTCGCCGCTTCGAAGAAAATCCCCTTGTTGCGATAATCGTGCAGGTAGAGCTTCATCGCCTTTAGCTCGATGCAGAGCTCATCGGGCGCATAGCTAAAAACCACGGTCGCGTAGTCTGGATGACCAGTCATTGGGCAAGTGGAAGTGAACTCCTCCTGGATATGCTGGATGGTGTAATTGCGCTCTTGATTCGGATTTGGGAATGTCTCGATGTCCATGATCGCAGCACAGTGCGTGTTGTCGGCAAAAGTTCAACCCAACTCTTCAATTCTTGAAAAAAGCATCCGATCGGTCCTAATTCAGCTCATGTCGACACAACAGCCACTCTCCGCTCTGAAGATCTTTCTGATTTACCTCCGACTCGGTTGTCTCTCGTTCGGCGGACCGGTGGCTCACTTCGGCTACTTTAAGGAAGAGTTCGTCAGTTGCCGTAAATGGCTAACAGCAGCGCACTACTCAGAGCTGCTGGTGCTTTGCCAATTCGTACCTGGCCCATCGAGCAGTCAGTTGGGCTTCGCCATTGCATGGCAGCGCGGCGGACTGCGCGGGGCATGTGCCGCGTGGCTGGGCTTCACAATGCCGTCGGCGCTCATGATGATCGCCTGTGCTTACGGACTAGGCGTAATTGGTGATGGTGCCGTTCCGTTGATTCACGGACTCCTCATCGCAGCCGTCGCTGTGGTCGCCAAAGCAGTGCTCGATTTAGGCAGGAAACTATGCCCCGACTGGCCTCGCATCGCAATCGCAGTTGGCTGTGCAGCACTCACCCTGACTGTCGATGGTCTATGGATACAGGTCGGCGTCATTTTACTGGGCATCGCGATCGGCAATGCCCTGTTCCGCAACTCAAACCTAGACAAGCCAGAACTGCAAGGCGCACAGCAACTGGTTAGCAAGCGCACGATGTGCATCGCACTCACGAGCTTTTGCGTGCTGCTAACCGCCTCACTGCTGGTATCGCCGGATGCAAGTAGCGCAATTTATGGGATGAATTACCGAGCGGGTGCCATGGTCTTCGGCGGCGGTCACGTGGTGCTTCCTTTATTGCATGATAGCGTGGTGCCTGGCGGCCTCGTATCGGAAAGCAACTTCCTAGCTGGCTATAGCGCGGCGCAAGCACTGCCCGGCCCGCTGTTCACGCTCTCGGCCTTTCTCGGCACCGCCAGCCAAGCCACCTCGCCACACTGGATTGGTGGCGCAATCGCACTGCTCGCGATCTTCCTGCCAGGGATGTTGCTACTCATTGGCCTGCTACCACTGTGGAATACCTTTCGAAACAAAGTCTGGGCACAAGCCGGACTGATTGGTGCCAATGCCGCTGTCGTCGGCCTACTCTTCGCTGCTTTAATCAATCCGGTCTGGGCGCACGGCGTGCAACGCTGGACCGATATCGTGCTGGCAACTGGCGCCTTTATCGCGCTGAGTCGATTTAAGGCTCCAGCGTGGCTAGTGGTGCTCAGTTGCGCTGCCTGCGGCTATGTAATCACTTAGTCAAGCAGCACCACAGTCCCACGCTCGACTTTAAAAGGTAGTCTGTTACAGCTTAAACTCACACACCGCTATGCCTGACCTCAAATCGCCCTCCCTGTCTCCCTACCAAAAACGAATTATTGCCGCGGGTGCGACTGCCTTCGCCCTGATACTGCTCATCGCCACGGCCTGTTCGCTGTTGGTCGTGCTGCAGATATTTATCCACACATTTAAAGATATACTGCTACCACTCGCGATCGCTGCGATCCTCGCCACACTGTTGCGGCCGATCATTACCCTATGCGAGAAACATACCCGGCTCTCCAAAACTCAAGGCATCATTCTGCTCTACTTGCTAGTGCTGCTGGTCATCGCAACCATCACCATGCTACTGCTGCCAATCTTGTTTCGCCAAGGCGCAGAGTTCATCCATGCAGTGCCAAGCATACGCGACAATTTCTATCAATTCTTGCAAGAAAAGGCGCCAGCCGCATGGCAATGGCTTCATACCAAGCTCGGCCAAACACCACAAGCATACGTGCAGAATATGGTCGCCACACACTCTGAATCGATCACGAGCGGACTTCAGGCTCTTCCAGAAAAAATCAGCACGATTGGCGGTTCAATCGGTGGCTTGATAGGTAGCATTTTTGCCAAAATTGCGGCCTACGCAATCATCCCCGTTTACCTATTCTTCATTCTCAATGGCAACCGCAACGTGTGGAACGACATTGAAAAACAGCTCAGCTTCCTCCCAGACGAACGCCGCAACGATATCGTCTTTCTTTGCCGCCAGTTCAGCGACATCCTCATCGCATTCTTCCGTGGGCAAATCATCATAGGACTCCTGCTAGGCACCGTACTGGCAGTCGGCTTCGGAATCGTCGGCCTCAATTTCGGTATCGCTCTAGGGCTCATCCTTGGTCTGCTCAACATCATCCCTTACCTAGGCACCATGCTCGGCATACTTACCGTGCTTCCACTCGCCTACTTTCAAGACGGAGGCGGCACCAGTTTGATCGGCCTCTGCGCAGTCGTCTTCATCATCGGCCAGCTGCTCACCGACTACGTGTTCACCCCACGCATCATGGGCGATAAAACCGGAATGGGGCCAATGCTCATCATCTTTTCCATTTTCTTTTGGGGCGTCGCTCTGGGCGGCATCATGGGCATGGTCCTAGCGATTCCACTTACCGCATTTTTATTAATCTTCTGGCGCTTGGCCCGTGAACGCTATTTACCAGCCCTCACTTCCAAACAAACAGCGGCCGAAGCCTGAAAGACCTTAATCTTACTCCTAATCCCAATCTCCTCACACGGGACGACTGTTTAAGAGTAGAATTAGACCGTCCAATTCTCACTTTCCAACCTTTCCACTTTCCAACTTCTTAAAAATGTCCAACCAAACCAACACACCTTTCGCCCGTCCTGATAACCGCGCAATCGACGAACTTCGCACGATTACATTCGAGACGGGCATCGCCCCACATGCGCTCGGCTCCGTGCTCGTAAGCTTTGGCGACACCCGCGTGATCTGCGCCGCATCGATCGACAACCGCGTGCCAGGCTGGATGCGCGCTCAAAAGGTCGAAGGTGGCTGGATGACTGCCGAGTATTCGATGCTGCCCTACAGCACACTCGATCGCAAGCGACGCGATATCAGCGCCGGCAAGGCCGACGGTCGAACCATCGAGATCCAGCGCCTCATTGGCCGCTCACTGCGCGCCGTATTCGACCTCAAAAAACTCACAGGTAAGACGATTTGGATCGATTGCGATGTACTGCAAGCCGACGGCGGCACTCGCACCGCATCGATCACTGGAGCTTATGTCGCCGCTCAAATTGCCATTCAAAAACTCATTGCAAAAGGTGAGCTGATCGAAAATCCGTTTAACGAATCCGTGGCCGCGGTCTCCGTTGGCGTGTATCAAGATACACCCGTGCTCGACCTCAATTACCCCGAAGACAAAGACGCCACCGTCGATGCCAACATCGTAATGACAGGCACCGGTAAATTCGTCGAAGTGCAAAGCTCCGGCGAAGAAGCCACCTTCACACGCGAAGAGCTCAACACCCTCCTCGACCTCGGGGCCAAGGGCATCACCGAAATCAACGCACTGCAAAATGCAGCGATCGCAGAAGGATTGGAGGCGTAATCGCACAGGCCAAATGTGGCGTCCGTGCTTGCGCGGGCCTGCGTTAGCTCGGCGCTTCTATCAGCAATATCTCAGCTTAAATCTAAAAAAATAAGTTGAACCATTAATAAACGTTAATGAGATACCATAAACACTTGCTGTTTAATCGCTTGATTAGCTTCTTAAAATGGTTACCTGCTCCTACAAATTCGCTATTTTGGCAGTTGATAGGATTTACGTCAATTAACGGTTTAAGAAACTGAGCTTTAATGAACTGCCGAATTTGGCTTAAAGTAGAAGTGGCTTCCACCCATTTACCCGAACAATTAGAAGCGGCAGTATCCCACTTCTACTCTATCGCTGAAACTTTTCAGCGATACTCACGATGTATACGTCAAGCAGCCAACCAAGCGCTGCGAAACCACAAATTAAATACATTATGAAATTAAAAAGCCTCCTCCTCGCAGCACTCGTGACTTGCCTCATTTCTGCACTCGCTCAAGCCGAAGACAGATCCATCGCTGGTGGCGGCGACCAAGATAGCCAACGCAAAGACCGACCGAACCATGCAGAACGCGGCGAGCGCTTCGCCAACACTGACTTAAACGGCGACGAGCAGCTTTCGATCGAAGAAGTCGAAAGCGCTGGTGCGAAACGACTCGTCGAGCACTTTAACAAGATCGATTCCAACGACGACGGGCAACTGACCAAAGACGAGCTCAAAGCCGCACATAAAAAACGCGGCAAAGGGGGCAAAGGGGGCAGCCAATGCTCCAATTGCGATACAGACGGTGCATAAAGAGGTTCTAAGCCAATCATACCATACTTCACTCAGCCCGAGCGCTTTAAGCGCCTCGGGCTTTTTTGTGGCTGGACGGCAATGACAACGGGAGGGTGCCACCTTCGCGTGGACCGATTCAGATTGGCACGCGCCCTAGTTATCCCAGCGCGGACGACACGGAGGTCATCCCTCCCGCGAGAAAGGCATCAATTCCCTAGAACTGCCACACTCCTTTTTCTTTGCCATCCAGAGACGACCTGCTTACATCCTCCGCCTTTCAGTATCTTGTCACTTTGCCACCTTCATACTTTCGCACACCTTCCCACTTTCCAAAAATGATCACGATCAATCAAATCTCTCACCACTTCGGCAAGAAGACACTTTTTAATACAATTAACACCGTTATCGGCGCCCGTGATCGCATCGCTTTAGTCGGCTCAAACGGCTCTGGCAAGACCACACTGCTACGCATGTTCATGGGTGAACTTGAGGCCGAATCCGGCTCCATCGACAAACCAGACTACGTCAGTATCGGCTACCTTCCCCAGGACGGCATTTCCGTCTCTGGAAACACTCTTTTTAAGGAAGCCGAGAGCGCCTTTGGCGATGTGCTCGAACTGCAAAAGAAGATAGATCAAGCCGAAGAACAAATGCTGGAGATGGACACCTCCGAAGATGCCTACTACGACCTGATCGACCAGATGGGCGAATGGGAGCAGCAACTCGAAGACCACGAGCCGCACAAAATGAAGTCCCGCGTCGAGCGCATTCTCATGGGCATGGGCTTCAAGGCGACCGACTTTGACCGCGATACCGGCGAGTTCTCGGGTGGTTGGCAGATGCGAATCGCCCTGGCGAAACTGTTGCTGCAAAACCCTAGCCTCATCATTCTCGATGAACCGACGAATCACTTGGACATTATCTCTCAGCATTGGGTCGAGCAATACCTCAAGCACTATCAAGGCGCACTCATCGTGATCTCACACGACCGTGCCTTCCTCGACGAAGTCACCGACCGCACACTCGAGCTCAAGCTCGGTGACCTCAACAGCTTCAAGGGCAACTACAGCTACTACGTCACCGAGACTGACAAGCGCCTTGAAGTCCTGCGTAAAGCTTACGCCAACCAGCAAAAGGAAATCAAAGAAGTCAAAGACTGGATCACTCGTTTCCGCTCCAACGTTAAAAAAGCGAGTATGGTTCAGAGTCGTATCAAATCGCTCAACAAGATGGAGCTGATCACCATCCCACGTGATGAAAAGAAGATGTTCTTCCGCTTCCCAAAATCACCCCCTGCCAGCGCCAAGGTGATCACTATCACCGGTCTGGAAAAAGCCTACGGCGATAATGTTATTTTTGACGGTCTCGACCTGCGCATCGACAAGGGCGATCGCATTGCAGTTGTCGGAGTCAACGGCGCAGGTAAGTCTACTCTCGCCCGTATCATGGCAGGCATCGAAGTATTCCAAGGCGGCACCGTTGATAAGGGCATCAACACCGTGCTCGGCTACTTTGCACAGTCACAAGCCGAAGAGCTCAACCCAGCCAACACCGTGCTCGAAGAAGTCGAAACGGCCGCGATCGGCAACGACGACGCAAATCCACGCGGTGCACTGGGAGCGCTCCTCTTCAGCGGCGACGAAGCGCTCAAGAAAACCTCTGTCCTCTCTGGTGGTGAAAAGAATCGCGTCGCCCTGGCCAAGATGCTCATGCACCCTGCGAATTGCATGATTTTGGACGAACCGACCAATCACCTTGATATCAAATCCAAAGAAGTGTTGCAGGAAGCGATCAACCTTTTTGAAGGCACCGTGATCCTCGTCAGTCATGACCGTTCCTTCCTCGATGGCGTGGTCAATAAGGTACTTGAAGTTTCTCCCGGCAGCACACGTATGCTCACTTGTAACGTCTCCGAATACATCGAACGTATCGAACAAGAGGCCGCCGAAAAATTAGATAAGTAAACGTAACTGACATTTAAATGAAACAGATCTATCACATCCTTTCGACCGTCGTAATCTGCGCGCTCACCATACCAGTAGCCAACGCACTAGACCTCAGTAAATATACCAATAAAGCCACCGAGGCTATCAGTGGCGGCAGCGAGCTGTTATCGATGGGCAACGACCTGCTCAGATCTTTCAATGGCAATGAACAAGCGACGAGTGCAGCCAAAGGCTTACTTAAGAGCTTCAATACAGAGAACTACTTGGGCGCATTTGATTATTACAATCAGATCAAATCCGCAGCTCTCAAGCCTTCTCAAGTGCAAACTTGGAACGATGTCAAAAACCGACTTTCCGCAATAATACTGAAACGCAATTTTGACTTTAAAAAACCTGATTTGTCCGCTCTGACCCGCAAAGCCAGCACCGCGCTGCAAAACAACGACAGCAAGCGGGCTAGCCGATACCTCGGTCAATTGAAGGACGCCGCCTCTTTGACCAGCGGTCAGAAGTCGCTGTTGCAAAAGATTCAGTCCCACCTGTTGCCGGTGGAATAAGACCCGACGTTCAATTGACGCGGCTCACGACCAACCCCAATGGCAGCTATGGATCTCCGGTCTCATACCGAGTTACTACTCAAAAACTATTATCGTTGCTTTGGAGCCGAGCTGATCAAAATGGGAAATCATCAGGCAGATCGATTAATGGAAGCAGCCTTTGTGGTGCTCTCGCACGACGCACAGTCAGACCCCATATTTAACTACGGTAACAACGCCGCACAGACACTCTTCGAAATGGATTGGGCCACACTGACTGCTCTGCCCTCGCGGTTCTCCGCAGAACCGATGCACCGCGACGAACGCCAAAAGTTACTCAATGAAGTCACTACCAAAGGTTATTCTGCAGACTACCGTGGCATACGAATCAGTGCCAGCGGCCGGCGTTTTTATATCGATTCAGCTCGCATCTGGTCGCTTTGTGACTCAAGTGGCAAACATATCGGCCAAGCGGCAATGTTCTCCGATTGGCAATGGCTCCAGAGCGAGTCACACTAATTAACTCGCCTTTCAATGCTGGGTCGCTACAACAGATCCGCAGCAAGATCGGCTAGCTCCGAGCGCACGCCTGTGGTCAACTCCAAGTGGGCGGTAATTTCCGTGCCCTTCAGGCGCTGCGCAGTGTGCACCAGTCCATTCGACATGGCATCGAGAAACATGTTATCCACCTGATACGGATCGCCGAGTAAAATCACTTTTGACCCCTCAGCCATGCGACTCACCACGGTCTTTGCTTCGTGCGGCGTGAGATTCTGAGCCTCATCAATGATAAAAATCGTATCGGCAAGCGAACGACCACGGATGTAGGTCATCGCCTCCACTTCGACCATGCCATAATCGAACAGAAATTGATACGGCTTGCGCGGTTGCTTGGAATCATCTTCTTCCTTTTCCGCATGCACGGATTGCTTCGCCATTTTCGTCATCGCTTTCTTACGCTTACGATTCGAAGTAATACGCTCTAACTTGGCTTGATCTGGATCTGCTGCCGGACGTTTAATCACTTTCCGATTACTAAAAAGCACTTCTAAATTATCATAAAATGGCGCAATATATGGCGCCATTTTTTCTTCCAAGGTACCAGGCAACGCACCGGTGTCTTTACCGATATGCACCAAAGGACGGGTAATAAAGACACGCTCATACAGGTTATCTTCGCCAATTGCCTGATACAGAGCCATTGCAATCGAAACTAAAGTCTTACCCGTGCCAGCCTTGCCCATGCAGGTGACCAGCTTAATGTCTTCGTCAAGTAAAGCATCCATCAACATACGCTGCTCCTCGTTGAGCGGATTGATGCGGATACCTTTTGGAATCTTAATCCCCACTCCACTGCCTAGAATCAACCCGTCGATTTGACCGTCCCCACGGTAGCGCGCGGGTTCGCGAAAATCACCGTTACTCAGATAAATATATTCATTGATATACAGATGGCTGGTTAGCTCCGGCGTCAGATCGACTCCATGTTCGTCAATGAAGCGCTCATATTCAACGTCCTCGATTACAATTGTCTTGATGCCGCCACCGATATTGGCCGTTTTGACCTTATCGTTCATGTAGTCCTGCACTTCGAGACCCAGTGCGATGCCCTTGAGCGCCATATTGGCGTCTTTACTCACTAAGATCACACGGCACTCCGTGCACACTTCCTTGAGAAAAAAGCAAGACGCCAAAATACGGCTGTCCATTTTTTCCATATCAACCAGCGTTGCGCGCAGGCGATTCATGCCCTCGCTCTGATTCTCGCCAGATACAAAATAGTCGTTGATCACTACAATCAAGCGACCACCATTTGGTAGATCGCAGCTGAGGGCGGAATTACCCTGCCCCTTCATTTCGGGCGGGACAGCGAGCTCCTCGTCAAATAGCGATCGCAGATCTCGATGAATCTTACGGGCAGAAAATCCTAACTCCCCTGGAGCAGATTTCTTGCGATCGAGTTCTTCCAGAACTTCGACTGGAATGGCAACTGTATTGTCCTCAAACTTGTGTAGACACTGGGGGTCATGGAGAAGAACGTTAGTGTCGAGGACAAATATTTTGGCCCCGTTTTTTATAGTTTTTTGTTTAGGCAAAGGTAGTTTATTAATAGCTGCTGACTCTATTTTCGGCATT
>JABJQI010000156.1 GCA_018663485.1 Opitutia bacterium | reverse complement strand
GTAGTAATCATTAACGCCTCCATCGGTAAAAAATGTTACATAATTTAAAGTATGCACTCGCCCTTTGCGTGTAGTCCACTCGACCGTCACGTCTACCTGCATCAGGTCTCCGCCCGTTAGTTCTGTTGTAACCGCCCCGACGTAAGAGTCCGCTCCAAATTGAGCAGCAATCTGCTCCTGGAATTTTTCAGTTAGTTCAGGATCCGACAGTTGAGAGAAAGTCGACCACGGTAAAGTTCTTAATAATTCCAGCTCACTTTGCAGGACCTGTGAACTACGGGTGTAATTACGAGTTGTATCAATCAACTCAAAACCACGACTAATCCCCACCAAGCCACCCGCTATCACCATTGAAAAAACAATCATAGCGACCATCATTTCGATCAGTGTGAATGCACCCCGACGGTTATGTGAAAAAATCATTTATTGTTATTAGAATCAATCAGTCTAATAACACAATACCCATAGCCATGTCTTGGCGTTTAAAACGCATAATCACATAAAATTTACAGAATAAATACTAGACACGTTTGGTGGTAAAAAACGTTTTAAGGTCTTCAATATTTACTCTTAATGACTCGCATCCGTAAGGAGAGATGACGCGAAGCCGAAGATGTTTTGGCGGTTACCAACGGCTCACTGCCGCAAACCACTAATGGACCGTCAAACTGCGTATTTAGATCCTAAGCGTGCCCCGCATCACCAGATGTCTGCGAGTCACAACATAAACTGTGTAAAATTGTCGCAAGTATGAGTTAGACTCTACAAGATTTGTATATTTACGGCTAGCAGAATGTGGCTATAAATCATGCACTTTCGGATGGTACTTTAGCTAAAGGTAATGCTATCCTAAACTTGTTTATATTTAATGACTTTAAATCATCATTGAATGATTGTGCAGATCAAATCGAAATAATTCTGCAAAGCGCGCATACTTACATGTACTTCTGAGTAATACACTTTTATTAAAATTACCTATGTCTTCTAATAAACTAATTTCATGGAACGTCAATGGCTTACGTGCTGCGATCAAGAAAGGCTTCGAATCCTTTCTCGACAGTGAACAGCCGGATGTTATCTGTATTCAAGAGACCAAGGTTTCACAAGACTTGGTCGATGGCTTCGCATTTGTAGGCTATCCCCACGCCTATTGGAACTGCGCGGAGAAAAAGGGCTACTCCGGCACAGCAATCATCAGTAAGACTGCCCCCCTCTCAGTTCAATTCGGTCTAGGCATAAAGAAGCACGATAACGAGGGCCGCGTGATTACTGCTGAATTTCAAGACTATTACCTCGTAACGGTTTATACGCCAAACGCACAGAACCACGATGAAAATAAACGCCCGAAGCGCCTCGATTATCGCACTCAAGAATGGGACGTCGATTTCCTCGGCCACTGCCAAGCACTCGAATTGAAGAAGCCAGTCATCTTCTGTGGTGATCTCAATGTAGCTCATACTGAAATTGACCTAAGCAATCCGCAGCCGAATAAGAAGAATGCTGGTTTCACCGTCGAAGAGCGTGCGCGCTTCGATGCAATCCTAGAGGCTGGCTTTCTTGATAGCTTTCGACATCTCTACCCTGACGCCACCGAACGTTATAGTTGGTGGTCTTATCGCGCGGCGGCTCGCTCACGAAACATCGGCTGGCGACTGGACTACTTCTGCGTCTCTGCAGCGCTGAGCTCACAGATCGAGGATGCCCAAATCCTGGATCAGGTGTTAGGTTCTGATCACTGCCCAGTCGCGTTGATTTTGCGATAAGTCACAAGATGGTACCCTTTACGGATAATTTGGCCGACAGCGTTTCGCATCTTGGCGAAGTCGCATTGATTGAACAAATCGGAACATGGCTCGGGCCTGTGAGCCCGGCCGCACCGCATGGCATCGGTGACGATTGTGCCGTGCTGGCACCAATCAGCCATGGCCAGCAAATACTGACCGTCGACAGCGTTAGTTATGGGCAACACTTTGATGCTAGCGTGTCGCCCGAAGATGCGGGTGCGAAATTGGTAAAACGCAATTTGAGTGACATCGCTGCGATGGGAGGCACCCCCGGTCCGGCTGTACTCGCTCTACTTTGCGGCCCAGACGTGTGCACTCAATGGTTAGAGCGCTTTTTTAATGGGATTCGTCAGTCTTGTGAGCACTACAAAATAAGTCTGGTTGGCGGCGACGTTAGCAGCCTCGCACTGGGTAATTTCTCAGCGGTATTGACGTTAACTGGACAAGCCTTGAGCCCGAAGTTGCGTAGTACTGCGAAGTGCGGGGACAACATCTATGTAACTGGTACCCTTGGCGGCAGCATCCTTGGTAAGCATTATCATTTTCAACCAAGGATTGCCGAAGGTCAGTGGCTTTCCAAGAGCATGCACTGCAGTGCTCAGATGGATTTAACCGACGGCGTGGCGAAGGATCTAAAATCGCTGTTGCCGGCAGATACACATGCTGCGCTCGATTTAGAAGCACTGCCAATCGCTGCGGCAGCACACACGCGGGCCAAAGCATCGGGCCGAAGCGCTCTCGAACATGCCTGCTGCGACGGCGAGGACTACGAGCTAATCTTCACATTGGATGCGCAGGTGAATCGTCATGAATTCGAGACGCAATGGTCAGAGCAATTTCCTAAAACCGAGTTACACCACATCGGCAACATTCGCCGATCTTCCAGCGGCGGACAAATAATCGACTCAGCAACAAACACAGCCTTGCCATGGTCGCATGGTTTTGAGCATTTGAGAGTTCCATGGACAGCGCTGACGCAGATCTTCTTCAACAACTCCGACAGGGTATCGTCACGACCTGCGCCGCAGAGACCGAACGAATTGCTGGTGCGTTCGCAGTGCTAGTGCCCGAGAATCAGGTACTCGCCCTTCATGGCGACCTCGGCGCAGGCAAGACCACCTTCATCCGTGGCTTAGCCCGCGCATGGAATATCATCGAGCCTGTAACGAGTCCGACTTTCAATTTATATACGCTCTACCAAGGTAGCCGCCAGCTTGTGCATCTTGATGCGTATCGCTTAGCCTCTGGCACTGATCTGGACGCACTGATGATCGACGACTTCCTCGTCCCACCATGGTGCCTGGCGGTCGAATGGCCGGAACGTATCGCCGACTGCTGACCCGACGATGCATGGCATCTGTATCTCGATATCGATATCGATGCCGACACGGCGCACCGGATTCGTCTCGGCGCTTAAGTCCCAGC
>JABJQI010000106.1 GCA_018663485.1 Opitutia bacterium | reverse complement strand
GCGCTTGTATTTGTTGGATGCGGGTTCAATCGCATTTTCGAAGCATGCGCTGAGTGAGCGAGCACGCTTACAGGATTTAGCTGGTATTTGTGTGACTTTGGCGCCCGAAGCCGAGCGCGCGTTTCGTGAGGCGATTTGCTCGAAGTATTTGGTCGACGATCAGGCGCTTAAGGAGCGACTGCTGGATGAACTCGATGGGATGATCGTGGCATTGCAAGCCGAGCGGGCGCGTCGCTATTTTAAGAAAACGCGTCGAACCTGCACTGAGTTTGTCGACATCAAGGCGGACGCTTATCATGCGCTGCATTTGCGCAGGGCAGCTCCTGAGCTAATTGAGGCCTTTCTTTCCGACCCAGAAGCGTTAATGCTGCCAGGTCGACGTTTGAAGTCGGGAAATACCAGCACCGTGCAGGGATTTGAATATGCTGGAAAAGCGTATGTACTGAAGCGTTATAACAAGAAGCCGTTGTTGAATCGTATGCGGCATTTGTTTTCGGATTCGCGGGCGTTGAAGAGCTGGTCCTCGTCCTGGGTGTTGGAGATGGCCTTTATTCCGACGGCCCGCACGGTGGCAGTGTATGAAGACACACGCGAGCGTTTACCCGGGGTTCGCTATTTATTGATGGAGCAGGTCGAGGGGCGAATTTTACCGGATTATGTCGAGTCCTGCGGCGCTGATCTAGCGCAGATTGAGGCGGTGGCTGAGGCGTTTGCCCAGATCTGGTCGGCATTGGGACGTCTGCGTGCGGCGCATGGTGATTTGAAGGCGACTAATTTGATCGTCGGGAAGGATGGGCGCTTGCATTTATTTGACTTGGATGCTTTTCGCTTTGGTTTAAAGGCCAGTGCATTTGAGCGCGGACGGGCAAAGGATTTGCGGCGGTTTATGCAAAATTGGGCGGATCGCCCAGAGTTGACCGAGCTGTTTGAGGCAAAGCTGCGGGAGGTCAGTGAGTAATATGAAGCAGACTATGCAGCGTATTTTAATCGTTAAGCCCTCGTCGATGGGGGACATTATTCACGGGCTGCTGATCGCAGAGGCGATTAAGACGCAACTGCCGAAGGTTTCGATTGATTGGGTGGTGCGGAGCGAGTTCGCGGCACTGGTGCAAGCTGCTGCGGTGATTGATCACATCTATATTTTTGAGCGCTCTGCGGGCGTGGGCGGTTTCGTACGCTTGATTCGTGAGGTCCGCACGCAGCGTTATGATGCGGTGCTCGACCTGCAAGGCTTGGCGCGCACGGGAATTTTGACACTGGGCGCACATGCAAAACGTAAGCTGGGGCGTTCCGATGCGCGCGAGTGTGCTTGGATTGGTTATAACCAAAAGACGCCGGCGTTACCTGCTGGGCAGCCGCCGCATGCGGTCAAGATACTGTCGGCATTTTTGCCAGTGCTTGGCTTGCAAGAGGAGCTCCCGCGCTCGCTCACATTTAAGACGCCAGACACGCCCATTGCCTTACCAGAGCCCGCTGAGGGCGGTAAGCGTGTGGTTGTATTCCCAGAGAGTCGGCGCGCTGAGAAGAATTGGATGGGCTATGAATCGCTCACGCGTTGGTTACTTCAGCAGTCGACTGTCGGACAAGTCGTCTGGTGTGGGCATGTGCCTTTTGAGGCGGCAGAGCCAATTGAGGACGTGCGTCTGATTAACCTGACGGGGCAGACGGGGATCGCGCAGTTGCCTGAGTTGCTCAAAGCGGCGGACTGTGTGGTGAGTAATGATAGTGGCCCGATGCACCTCGCTGCAGCCCTCGGGCGACCGTTGGTCACCTTGTTCGGGCCGACCGCGCCAGAGCGTTTTGGGCCGTATCCACCCGTCGAGTCGCGTCAACGAGTGATCCGCCGATCCGATGGAGATATGAGCTCGATCACCTTGGCAGAGGTTGGTGAGGCGGTCGTTTCCCTGTTGAATGTTTAGTGGCAGGCTGAGTTGATTTCTCGGAGCTTGGTTCTTTTTAGGATTATCGTTTTGACGAAACCTGACAGTCAGCTACTTCTGCTTCCTTTCCACCGACTCAGTCATGATTGATATTAAGCTTCTACGCGAGCAGCCGGATTTTGTCCGTGCTGCCATTGCCCATAAAAAATTCACCTGTGATATCGACGCCATTCTGGCGTTGGATACGACGCGCCGTGCGAAGATCACCGAAGCCGAGCAGGCGCGTTCGGCGCAGAAGGCGGCCAATCAAGCGATGGCTGCGTTGCCGAAGGGCACGCCCGAGTTTATCGAAAAAGTGAAAGAGATGAAGGCGATCGCTGGTCAGGCGAAGGAGTTGGAAGTCGTGGCCAAAGCGGCGGACGATGCTTTCCAGCAAGCATTTTTATCGATTCCTAATCTTGCAGATCCGTCCACGCCGATCGGTAAGGGCGAGGACGAGAACGAAGTCGCTGCGACCTGGGGCGATGCCGACGCGGCGTTTCCACATGCCTTGCCGCACTTCGACATCCCTTGGTTTGAGTCGCGGGTCGATTTTGCGCGCGGCGTCAAAGTGACTGGTGCCGGTTTCCCTTTTTATGTGGGTGAGATGTCACGCATGGTGCGGGCGTTGGTGAATTTTTTCTTGGAGGAAGCGCGCCTGTCTGGCTACGAAGAGGTATTGCCGCCGATCGTGGTGAATGAGGCGAGTGCTACTGCGACCGGTCAATTACCAGATAAAGAAGGGCAGATGTACGTCGACCCCAAGGAGGGGCTCTATCTGATCCCGACTGCGGAGGTGCCAGTGACCAATTTTTATCGCGATGAGATCCTCGATGCCGATCAGCTGCCGGTACGTCGTTGCGCATATACCCCTTGCTTTCGTCGTGAAGCGGGCAGCTGGGGCGCGCATGTGCGTGGCCTGAATCGCTTGCACCAGTTCGATAAGGTCGAGCTGGTTAAGTGGACCGATGCCGAAAGCAGCATGGAAGAACTCGAAAAACTGCGTGGCGACGTCGAGCAACTCTTACAGAAACTTGAGCTGCCCTATCGCGTGCTGCGCATGTGCTCCGGCGATATTGGTTTCCCACATGCTAAGCAATACGACCTCGAAGTGTTTGCTGCCGGGCAGCAGCGTTGGTTGGAAGTGTCGAGCTGCAGTAACTTTACCGATTTCCAGGCGCGTCGTGCTG
>JABJQI010000155.1 GCA_018663485.1 Opitutia bacterium | reverse complement strand
TCCTTGAGTCGGGCCTGCGGAATGTGGTCGTCGGCGCAGTCGATCCGAACCCAGACCATGCGGGGCAGGGGCTCGCGCTGTTACGCGCAGCGGGAGTCGATGTGATCGAAGGGCTGCTGGCGCAGGATTGCACCGATCTGAATTTAATTTTCAACCATTGGATTGTGAGCAATCGTCCGCTGATCGCGGCGAAGATGGCGCTTACCTTGGACGGTAAATTCGCGGCGGCTTCGGGGCACTCGCAATGGGTGACGGGAGAGGCGGCACGGGCGGATGTGATGCGTTGGCGGCGCTATTTTCCGGCGATCGCAGTGGGAGCGAATACGGTGCTGCGCGATGATCCGAGCCTGACGAGCCGAATTGGCGAGTCGACCTGGTGTCCGCGGCGTTTTGTGTTTGATCGGAGTTTGCGCACTGTGCGCGAAACGCGCTGGCCGCAGCTTTATACCGACGCGCACAAGGGGCGCACGACTGTGCTGTGTGGCCCGGCAGCGGATGTTGATCTGCGCGGTCAACTCACTGCCCATGGCGTGAGTGTCTGGGAATTGCCAGAAGTCGATGGGCATTTAGATTGGGAGGCTTTTCGTAAGCGTTGCGCAGAGGAGGAAATCTGCGGTGTGTATGTCGAGACTGGGCCGACACTGGCCTCCAGTTTGCTGGAGCGGCAGCTGGTCGATTATGCCTTTATTTATCAAGCGCCTAAGTTTATGAGCGATTGCGCGACACCGAGTATCGGTAGTGCGCGCGATACGCAGTCGATGCGCGACGCACTGCAGCTCAATCATGTGCGCCACGCAATTTTAGGGGAAGATATTCTCACCCGCGGCAGTTTCTAGTAGTGCTTAGAATAATCAAAAAACTTGGAGGGCAATGCTCCGTCATTGCCATGCGTAGGTTTCGCTCTCTCTGATCGGCGGCAACGACGGAGCATTGCCCTCCACAAAATTACAGCTTTAAAATTACGAACTACAATTATGACACAACACTCACTCATTATCGCCACTGGCAACGCTCACAAAGTCGAAGAATTCGAACTACTACTTGTGGGACTTCCATTCGAAGTGGTTTCTGCAAAAGCCTGTGGCGGCATGCCAGATGTGGATGAGGATGGTTCGACCTTTGCCGCGAATGCGCAAATCAAAGCCGAAGCACTGCGCAAGCTGGCGCCTGCAGATGCTTGGGTGATGGCGGACGACTCCGGTCTTGAAGTGGATGCACTCGACGGGGCGCCAGGGATCTACTCTGCACGTTACTCCGGGGTGGACGCGAGCGACCAAGACAATGTAGTGAAACTGCTCGACGCATTGAAGGATGTGCCGAAGGCCGAGCGCACTGCACGCTTTCGTTGCGTGTTGTGCGTGATCGACCACGATGGCTACATCACGCATTACGATGGATGTTGCGAAGGTCGCATCGATACCAAAGTTCATGGCGACGGCGGCTTCGGTTATGACCCGATCTTTATTCCGAATGGCTACAGTGAAAGCTTCGCGCAACTCGGTGATGCGGTGAAGAGCCAGCTCAGCCATCGCGCGAAAGCGGTCGAGTTGATGTGCAGTATCTTGGGAAAATAAATGACAAACGGCATCCTTCCGCTGTTAAGAGCAGAGGGTGTAACTCTGGTATTTTACTTGAATGACTGCTGGCATAAACAGTGCTACGAATGATAGTTAAAGCCGTAGGAAGCGGGTTTAGGCCAGCGATTGAATGGTTCGAGTGCCAGAAATGATTTCTTCACCCTCTCGGTATCTTTATGCTTTGCAGCTGAGGGTGGGGCGGCGTAGCGTAGTGCTATGGAATTTGTTTTTGATTCACCACTTGATATGCACTTGCACCTCCGCGAGGGGGCAATGATGGAGCGCGTGACGCCGCTCAGCGCGGAGCATTTTTCCGGAGCGATCATTATGCCGAATCTGGTGCCGCCAGTTGATAATCTGGAACGCCTGCAGGTGTATCGTGATCAGATCAATATGGCTAAGGGCGACACGACCTTTGACCCGTTGATGATGTTGTTTTTTCGCAACTACAGTGAGGCCGAGCTAGCCGCTGCGCGTGAGCACATCTTTGGCATCAAGCTCTATCCGGCAGGCGCGACCACCAATAGCGAAGCAGGCGTTAAAGAGCTCAGTGCAGTCGAGGGCACGTTCAAGTTAATGGAAGAAATGGGGATACCGTTAATGATCCACGGCGAGACGCATGGCTTCGTGATGGATCGCGAAAAGGAGTTTCTCGCCAGTTATGAGTATCTCGCGCAGAAATTTCCCAAGTTAAAAATTACGATGGAGCATATCACGACCCGTGATGCGGTCGAGATGCTGGATCGTTATGAGAATCTACATGCCACGGTCACGCTGCACCACCTAATCATTACACTGAACGATGTAGCAGGTGGCATGTTGCAGCCGCACCTGTTCTGTAAGCCGATCGCGAAGCGTCCGGAGGATCGCGAAGCGTTGTTGGCGGCGGCTTTGCAAGCTCATCCTAAATTGATGTTTGGCAGCGATTCCGCGCCGCACCCAATTTCCAAGAAGGAGTGCTGCGGCTGCGCGGCAGGACTTTTCACCGCGCCGGTTTGTTTGCCGACCCTGGTCGAGCTATTTGAGGAGCACGGTACATTGGATAATTTGCAGGCATTTGTCAGTGGCAATGCTCAGCGCATTCATAACTTCACGCCGCTATCGAAAACTGTGAAGTTGGAGAAGGTCGGTATGCTTGTGCCGGAGCGCTATGGCGAGGTGGTGCCGTATCGTGCCGGCGAAACGATCCCTTGGGCAGTGACGTCGATTCACTAATAAGTGGCCTTCATCGTCAGACGGCGACGTTGGCTAACTCTGACGCACCTCCGCCATAGGAGGGAGGTCCTCAAAAGAATAATACACAAAAAACGGCGGACTCGTAAAGCCTCCGCCGTTTTGTTTATAAAATGTGTCGAGCTGGAGCGCCTAGGCGCGGCCCATGTAGGACTTTTCAGAAGTGCTGATCTTGAGCACGTCGCCTTCTTTGACGAACAGGGGCACTTGCACGACTAGGCCTGTTTCGAGTGTAGCTGGCTTTTGCACGTTGCTGGCGGTGTCACCTTTAATGCCTTCCGCGGATTCGGTGACCTTCATTTCGATCGACGCAGGTAGCTCGATTTGGATCGGCTTGTCGTTGACGTGAAGAATGCTGTATACCTGAGTCTCGACGAGGAAATCCTTTGAATCTTCGACAAGAGAGGTATCGAGGATAATATCTTCGAAGGTTTCGGGGTCCATGAAGTGGTAGCCGTCGCCATCGACGTAACTATACTCAAGCTTCACCATGTCGGTGTGCATAATCTCGACGGAGTCCGTGGTGCGGATCTTGGTGTTGGTGCTGGATCCAGAACTCAGGTTGCGCATGGTGACTTGCATGAAGCCAGCCTGGCGGCCTTGTGTGCGGTGCTGCACGTCGAGAACCAGGTGCGGAGTGCCTTGATAGTTGAGGACCTTGCCTTTGCGAACGTCTGTAGGAGATGCCATAAGTATTTGTGGAGTTAGAAAAAATAGATCTTCCAGTGCTTGGAGAAGCTGTCAAGCGATTCGGCAGCGCCGCAAGTGGCGGCTAGGCACAGATTATTGACCGGCATTTAACTTTTTAAATAAATTCGCGCAACCATCTTGAATTAGGTCGAGTACGTGTTCGAAGCCACAGTCACCGCCGTAATACGGATCAGGTACTTCGGTTTGGCGATGAGCGGTGCAATAGTCGCAGAAGAGTTGGACTTTGTGATGCAGCTTACCATAGGGATCGAGGGCGCGGGCATCGATCAGGTTGTCGTTATCCATCGCTAGGATCAAATCGTAGACTTCAAGGTCGCTGGGCTTAAGTTGACGTGAATGGCCGATGATTGGGATATTGCGTGTACGCATGCAGTGCTGCATGCGTTTGTCGGGCGATGAGCCGACGTGAAAGCCGATGGTGCCAGCGGACTCAAGCTCGAATTGATCGGTGACTCCGGCTTGGTCGACTAGATGTTGAAAGACACAGTGAGCTGCGGGAGAGCGACAGATGTTGCCCATGCAGAGAAAAAGGATTTTGTTCACTAATGCTGCCTGCTGGCGGAGGTTTGTTCGCCAATGTTAATATCTGTGCCGAATAGTGCAATGTGCTCGGCGGCGATGCGTTCGAGGTCTGCATACTGAATGACGTGGCCGAGTGCGCCTCGGATCTGTCGTGAACTTTTCATACTCTTAGTGAGTGCGATCAGTTTGGGGCGCATCCATCGTAGATCAGTGTGCTTTTGTTGACGAAAGGGACGTGCCATTAGCCTGCGCGTATAGTCGAGGATGGTTTGCCAACGCTCGGCGACTGTCGGGGGGGCAGGCACCACGCCGTGCTCAAGGTAATGCTTGATGTCGCGAAAGATCCACGGGTAGCCCAGTGCGGCGCGGCCAATCATCAAGCCGGCA
The DNA here is from genome assembly GCA_018663485.1 of Opitutia bacterium. GTDB lineage: Bacteria > Verrucomicrobiota > Verrucomicrobiia > Opitutales > Coraliomargaritaceae > Lentimonas. The sequence goes on along the minus strand of JABJQI010000155.1, from coordinate 4,456 downwards.
CAGTTGGTTTGTTCGCGGATGCGAATCACATCGTGGGCGCTGCAGATGTTACCATTGCCGATGACCGGGATCGTGAGCTCAGCCGCGACTTCGGCAATAAGTGGCCAATTGGCGTCGCCGCTGTAGCCTTGCATTTTGGTGCGACCGTGAATTGCGAGTGCTTGTGCGCCCTCGCTCTCGACAATGTGGCCCACTTCGCGGGCAACGATGGTATCGTCGTCCCAGCCAGTGCGGATTTTAGCAGTCACGGGAGTGCCGGGAACTGCGCGCACCACGGCGCCGACAACTTTACCTATTTTGGCTGGATTGCGCAGCATTGAGGAGCCGGCGTCCATACAGATCACGCGATCAGCGGGACAACCGAAATTAATATCAATAAAGTCGGGATGCAGGCGATCGGCTAGCAGTCGCGCGGCGTCGGCCATCGAGTTCGGGTTGGCACCGAATATTTGCACCCCCATCGGGCGCTGTTGTTCGGTAAAGTCGACGGTTTCCCACAGTTTAGGGTCTTCACGGATGAGCGCATCGGATTGCACGAACTCGGTGACCATGACATCGGCACCTTGCTCTTTACAAAATTGACGAAAGACGATGTCCGTAACTCGCGCCATTGGAGCGAGATAGAGGGGGAATTGACCGTTTTGAAACCAAGGGAGCATGCAATTATCGAACTTTGTGTGAAAAAATGGGAATAGGAGGAAGTTAGGCGACTCCAATATAAAGTCTATCGAAAGATTCGACAAGACGTAGAACTCATGATATATATTCAAACCTAACCATATAAATAAAAATGAAAAAATTCCTACTTATTCCGATTCTGTTAATTGCTGGTTCGATCTCAGCGAGTGCGTGTGGCTCTTGTGCTGCTCATAACAAGGCTGATGCAAAAGAAGGTGCTGCTGAATGTGCTACATCTTGCTGCTCAAAAGATGCTGTTCCAGCGGACGGTGCCAAATCTTGCTGCGCAAAAGATGCTGTTCCAGCGGACAGTGCCAAATCTTGCTGCGCAAAATAGTCTGCAGCAGCTGCAGTAACTGGTTGCAAGCATGTATGCTGGCCATTGTGTTAAGCTGTAGTCTATCTTGATTCAATGCCCCGTTGGTCTTCCAGATCGCGGGGCTTTTTCATGCCACAAATAGCCAATGCCAAGAGTCCATGCAGTGCCGATTACAATTAACTACGTCCAACCAAGCGCCAAATCTTTAGTTTCAATCAATGCTACGTGCAGACCGCAGGTCTAGCTACCGCTGCGCTAATGATATCAGATTGCCGCGGTCAGAGCCATAGCTGGTAAATGTTCCCAGCGGAAAGACACCGAGCATGCCGTCGTACTTAATACTGCAGATGTTGAAGGTCAGGCACATACAGGCCACAGCATATTTGAGTACTCATTTTTAGGGAGATTGCCACGCCGAAAGGCGCGATAGACGCATTTTGATTAGTTTGTTGCTTTAATAAGAGATGGCAAGGGTCGACTAAAGACGAGAGAAACTAAGCACTCCGATACTAGCGTCAAGGTTCGGCATGGCTGCGGCTAGTATGCCTACCACCAGTAGATCTTTCAAGCCGAGCGTAGTTGTGCGGGAATGAAGCCAACAAAGACGTTGTCGATTTGCAGAGATGAAGTCATCTGCACTTTTATTGCGACGAGCATGAAAAAGCCCATGTACTGTACTGCTGAGTAGGGTAATTTTCAACAATATAGTAAAAAATATAGGCCATTTTGTCGGTGGAATTTATGTCGAAACGCTTTCTGTTTATTTCTTCTCGACATTTTATGTAACTAAATAAAGATTAGTATTAATGGGATTTACTAACACTGTATTGATTGTTGATGACGAGCCGCAGGTACGCATGTATCTGAAGCTGATCTTGAAGAAGATTGGATTTAAATATTTCATAGAAGCGAAGGACGGGCAAGAAGGTATTGATCTCTACAAGTCACGTAGTCCTGATCTGGTACTGCTTGATGTGAATATGCCAGTTAAGGAAGGCATGGAGGTACTAGAAGAGATTATGCAGTTCGATTACACTGCGGTAGTTGTAGTGATTTCCTCAGTGGCGTCGCGTCAAGCCGTCGAACAAAGTGTCGAGCTTGGTGCTTCTTATTATATTCGTAAAGATACACCAAAGGCTATGATTGTAGATCAGTTGGATACCTTGATCAAGAATGTTTGGGAGTAATAATTTTAAGATGATTGGTTCAATAAAAACAGACGGTGATCGAGATGCACCCAGTATGAAAAAGAAGCAGCGTGCGCAGGGCGTACGTTATTCACTCAGTGAGATGTTGGGCGAAGTGGCTGAAGAGCGTAAGCTGCATAATCGGCGTGAACTACTCGACGCTAATGAGATCAGTAAAATGTTTGCCGATAAGCGGCATAACAACAGAACTATGAAATGAGTCTAACAATCCGAGCAGAGTTAGAGGCTAGGCATATCTCGATTTCAAATGAAGCCTATAGCCTCGCACTGGCAAGTGCAGAGGAGAACTCACTTGAGCTATTGGAGTCATTGATTGAATCAGAGGCGGTCCCAAAGGATGTGGCTTGTCGTTTATGGAGCAACCGTTTGTGCCGTGCATATGTAAATCCACTTTCGACCATTATCAGCAATGAAGCGATCGCCAACTTGCCAATTGAAATAGCTCGAAAGGGTAATGTCATGCCACTCTATGTAGTCGAAGATGGGCTTACCGTGGCGATGCCAAATCCCGATGATGAGGTCTTAGTGCGTCGACTTGCTGCGATTTCAGGCAAGCAAATTAGCCCCGTATTTTGTTTGAGTAATGAGGTTCGTGATGCGATCGAGCTTCATTACAGCACAGACCAATCAGTGCGGGAACTGATCTCTCAGTTAGAGCGTAAGCAAGGCACGATCCTAGCGCAGCTCAATGCCGAAGATCTCGAGGGAACGGGAAGGCGGAGTCGATCATTGATTTGTGCAATGCGATATTGTATCTTGCGATTAAGGAGCGTGCATCGGATATTCACATCGAACCGTTAGGTTCGCATACAAATATTCGCTTTCGTGTGGATGGTCGATTGCAGCCGGTCTTTCAGATCGCTTCGGCCCTCCACGCGCCGCTAAATTCACGTATTAAAATTGAGAGTGATCTAAATATCGCGGAATCACGCTTTCCGCAGGATGGACGTTTTTCGATTCCGCTAGGTACAGAAAGTGTGAGTTTTCGTGTATCGGTAATCCCGTCTATTAATGGCGAGAAAATCGTGCTTCGTATTTTAGCGCTAACTGGTAAGAAAGATTTTCAGTCATTGGATCAGATGTTCATATCACAATCAATTTTGGAGCCTTTCAAAGAGGTAATTCGCAGTCCGAATGGTTTGGTGTTCGTGACAGGTCCGACGGGGTCAGGGAAGTCGACAACTTTGTATGCTGCCTTACATGAAATTAATACGCCAGATGTGAATATTTGCACGATCGAAGACCCCATTGAGGCGCGTATGGATGGTTTGATTCAGTCACAAGTGAATGCTAAGATTGATTTAAATTTCTCGCGCTTATTGCGTTCGTTACTACGACAAGATCCGGATGTGATACTAGTTGGAGAGATACGAGATTTTGAGACTGCAAAAAATGCGACTGAAGCAGCTTTGACTGGTCATTTGGTGTTTTCGACACTGCATACAAATAATGCGATTCAAGCGGTGATTCGCCTCATTGAGTTAGGGATTGAGCCTTACATGGTCGCACCATCAATTCTAGCGGTCATGGCGCAGCGTCTCGCTGCTAGGATTTGCGTAAATTGCAAGCAGGCTTATATGCCGGAGCAATATGTGTTAGATCGTTATTTTAATGACTGTGAATCAGTGCACTCGCCTTTTCTGTATCATGGAGTCGGGTGTGATCATTGTCGTCAGACTGGTTATTTTGGTCGCATCGCTTTTCATGAGTTAGCCTTAGTGACTGAGGAGATGCGTACGCTTATTTCATTGAACTCGACTGATTATCAGTTGGGAGTTGCGGCCCGGCGTGCAGGTTATCGACCCTTGCGTTATGATGCATTGAAAAAAGCCCTTCTAGGCTTCACCACTCTAGAAGAAATAGAATCTAAAACTGCGACCGAGTGGATACTTGATCAGGATTAGTCGAGTGGGGTCCTCAAGTATCTAGTAGAATGTGATTGTAGGATTTTATTTTCAAACAGGGTAATAGAAGCATAGTTGTATGGACGTCTTAAAGAATCCATTGTTCAGACCTCATACGATGTCGCCTTATCCTGCAGAATTGAATTACTATCGAAGATCGACTTGACTACGCATCAGAGGCGCTGTCCTCAACATCGTAAATGTAACCCACGCCGTGCACTGTTTTGAAAGCATCGAGTGTTAGGTCGTGGCGTTTGTAGAGATCACGAATTTTTACTATGTATTGATCGAGTGATCGACTACGTACATCGGCATGAATCCCCCAGACTGAGTGGATTAAATTCTTG
>JABJQI010000129.1 GCA_018663485.1 Opitutia bacterium | reverse complement strand
CTTTAAACGTATTTTATTATGTCACGTCGTAGACAAGCGGTAAAACGCCCAATCATTCCTGACCCACGCTATAATAGCGAACTGGTTACCAATCTCGTTAACATGATCATGGAGCGCGGTAAGCGCACTGTGGCTCAGCGCATCGTATACAACGCTTTCGAGCGTGTGAGCGAAAAAGTAGGCAAGGGTGATCCAGTTGATTTGATCATGGGTGCACCTGAGAATGTTCGCCCGAAGCTTGAAGTGAAGAGCCGCCGCGTAGGTGGTGCGACATACCAAGTGCCGGTTGAAGTATCATTTGAGCGCCAGCAGAGCCTCGCCTTCCGTTGGATGGTTGGAGCTGCTCGCAAGCGCAAGGGCGTTCCTATGAACGAAGCACTTGCTGACGAAATCGTCGATGCCTACAACAACACCGGCGCGATCGTTAAGAAGAAGGAAGAAACACACCGTATGGCTCAAGCAAACCGCGCGTTTGCCCACCTGCGCTGGTAGTTTCGACTCCTGCTTCACCCCCTGTTCTTTTCCAGTCCATCTCAATGTCAGCTACTATGTCAGCCAGTGTAAACTCGTCGAAGCGTAAGTTCCCCTTGGAGCATACGCGTAATATCGGCATCGTTGCACACATTGACGCGGGCAAGACTACCACGACCGAGCGTATCCTGTTCTATACAGGCGTCGTCCACAAGATGGGCGAAGTTCATGAGGGAAGCGCGGTCACGGACTGGATGGATCAAGAACGCGAGCGAGGTATTACAATTACCTCCGCCGCAATTTCATGTAACTGGACGAATCAGCACGGCCCTTATGCCGGCATTCAGAACCAGATCAATATTATCGACACCCCAGGGCACGTCGATTTTACCGCCGAAGTGGAACGTTCACTTCGCGTGTTAGACGGAGCGGTCGGCGTATTTTGCGCCGTTGCTGGCGTCCAGCCGCAGTCCGAAACGGTCTGGCGACAAATGACGAAATACAATGTCCCGCGCATTGCATTCGTAAACAAGATGGATCGCGTCGGAGCGGACTATTTCGCTGCCATCGAGACCATGCGCGAGCGCTTGGGGGCCAATGCGCATCCGATCTTTATTCCGATTGGAGCAGAGGAAGACTTTACAGGACTCATCGACCTCGCGTCGATGCGTGCGCTCATTTATGATCCAGCAGATGAGTCTGGAATGACGGTCGAAGTGACTGACATCCCAGCAGACTACGTCGATCAAGCCGCTAAGTATCACGAAAAGCTGATCGAAGCATTGGCTGACTTTGACGAAGGCCTCGCTGACAAATATCTCGAAGGGCAGGATCTGACTGCCGACGATATTCGCGCAGCGATTCGTACCGCAACGGTCTCGCTCGATTTCTGTGGCGTTATTCCAGGTAGCGCGTTCAAGAACAAGGGTGTTCAGTCTGTTTTAGAGTCGGTCGTAAACTACTTGCCGTCGCCACTCGATCTGCCGCCGATGGAAGCGGAGGACTCTAAGGGGCGTCCTGTCGAAGTGAAGCCAGATGACAATGCAAAGCTGACTGGTCTTGCGTTTAAGCTGATGAACGACGGTTACGTCGGTAAGCTGGTCTTTTTCCGAGTTTACTCAGGCTCAATTTCTAAAGGCTCTGTGCTGCACAATGCGCGCACAGGTAAAGTCGAACGCATTTCCCGCCTCCTCGTCATGAAGGCGGACGCCCGCGAGGACATTGACACTGCATACTCTGGCGACATATGCGCGCTGGTTGGTGCACGTGATGTCGTAACGGGTGATACGCTTTGTGCTAAGGGCTTCGATGTGCGTATTGAGCCGCCCACATTTCCAGAGCCAGTGATCTCGATGTCCATCGAGCCAAAGACCACTGCTGACCAAGAGAAGATGGCGCTGGGGCTTCAACGTCTCGCCGAAGAAGATCCGACATTTGTTGTTAGCACCGACGAAGAAACCGGTCAGACATTGATCGCCGGAATGGGAGAGCTGCACCTCGAAATTATTAGAGACCGGTTGTTTCGCGAATTTAAGGTGGGTGCCGAAGCCGGTCGTCCGCAGATAGCATACCGCGAAACCGTCACCGCCGATGCGGAGGGGGATGGCAAATTCGTCCGCCAGTCCGGAGGGAAGGGGCAGTATGGCCACGTCCGGATAAAGGTTGAACCGCTTGAGCGCGGCGCAGGTATTGAAGTGATCGACAAAACTGTCGGTGGCGTCATTCCCAAAGAATTTATCAAGCCAGCGATGGATGGCATCAAAGAGGCGACCTGCAATGGCACCGTCGCGGGCTATCCAGTGGTGGATATCAAAGTAACACTTTTCGACGGTTCATTCCATGAAGTCGATTCCTCTGAAATCGCATTCAAAATGGCAGGTATATTTGCCTTTCGTGAAGCGATGCTTGCAGCAGTTCCAATCTTGTTGGAGCCACTCATGCATGTGGAAGTCGAAACTCCTGAAGATTATCAAGGAGACATCATGGGCGACTTGAATCGTCGCCGCGGGCAAATTCAGCATATCAATGCGAAGCCCTCGTTTATATCAATCTCGGCCCTCGTTCCTCTCGTAGAAATGTTCGGCTATTCGACGATCATGCGTTCATTGAGCAAAGGCCGTGCTTCCTTTAGCATGGAGCCCGAGCGCTTTGAGGAAGTGCCGTCGAACGTGGTTAACACAATCCTAGAAACCTCCACCCGGGGTCGGTATTAGAGAGCTGAGAGCTGAGAGCTGAAGCTTGAGACCTGAGACCTGACTTTAAGAACCGAACAACCGACAACTTTTTAACCGAAAACTGATTTTTTCAAAAAATCCAACTTAACCAAACCAAATACAATATATGAGCTCACCACGTATCCGTATCCGCCTCAAAGGCTTCGATTATCGCGTCATCGACCAGTCTGCAACAGACATCGTTGAAACAGCAAAGCGCTCAGGCGCACGCGTTTCCGGCCCTGTGCCACTTCCGACTCACATCGGAAGACTCACAGTGAACCGTTCTCCGCACGTTAATAAAAAGTCTATGGACCAATTCGAAGTCCGCACGCACAAGCGCTTGATCGACATCGTCGAGCCTACCGCAGCGACTGTGGACGAGCTCAAGAAGCTCAATCTACCCGCTGGTGTGGATATCTCGATCAACGTTTAGGATCAGGGGCAGAAGCCAAAAGGCAGCCGTCAGGATTTTTCAAAAGCCCGTCGCTCGCAAGAGTTGCGGGCTTTTTTGTGAGAGATTTAAATTGAGTGGGTCGTTGGTCTTAAGTCGTCCTCACTATGTTTCATATTGCTTTAATACGTCCCTGCTAAATGTGAGACCACATTTCCGTTGCTAGCATTCTGGAAGTATTCTCGCAGAAGTATGATTTGAACTGTCACGCGACGAGTGAGATTGCTTATCGAAAGCAGGAAGGTAGCAATTATCGACAGCTTTGGCGTGCAATATTCTTGATTCACTCATGAGACTCAAAGTGACTATGTCGGCATTTCTAAATCGGCGAACAGTAGTGTAATTCGTGCCTTGACGAGCTCGCTATTACTTTGACTGTCTAGTATAAATAAAAGCTTCCTTATGCCTAAGGTGAGGGAGCTTCCGTAGCTCCGATTCTGTCGCTCGGCGTCAAGCGCCACTGAGCTTGGCGTTTTTTAAGAGGGTTGAACTTAGCTATGAGGCAGCACTCTTGGAGTGGTGTTTTGTTTGTTTTTGGTGCCGAGATTGTGTGCGACTCTATATATAAATGTTTAAGTGAAAATACATCGCTTTGAAAAATAATGTATTTTTCGAAATAGGGGGTTGACGGGGCTGGGATTTCACTCTTTTTTCCGTCGCTCGCTTCCCATCTGAGGCGATAACACACATTTTATTTTAACCACTAACGCAGGTCTCGCAAACGGAGCACTCCGCTCCACCTGCCTATTAGTATTATGAACATAGCCCTACTTGGTAAAAAGATAGGTATGACGCAGGTATTTGACGATGCAAATCGTTTGATTCCTGTCACTGTCATCGAAGCAGGTCCTTGCCCGGTCACACAGGTCAAGTCGACTGAGAAGGACGGATACGACGCCATTCAAATTGGCTTCCGTCAGCAAAAGGAGCACCGCCTAACTAAGGCTGCCCTAGGACACTTCAAAAAAGCTGGAGTTGAGCCGGTTGCAGAACTCAGTGAGTTCCGTACTAATGGTGACACTGAACTCAATCTCGGCGATGTGCTGACGGTTGAGCGTTTTGAAGCTGGCCAGAAAATCGACGTCGTCGCGACAACTAAGGGGCGCGGCTTCCAAGGTGTTGTCAAGCGCTACGGTTTTGCTGGTGGTCCTGCCTCCCACGGTTCCATGTTTCACCGTCGTGGTGGTTCTTATGGTATGTGTCAGTGGCCCGGCCACGTTATCAAGGGTAAGAAAATGCCAGGTCACATGGGTGATGTTTCGCGCACTGTTCAAAACCTTGAAGTTGTTAAAGTGATAGCCGAAAAGAATCTGATCCTTGTTAAGGGCAGCATTCCTGGCTCACGTGGTGGCCTTGTCACCGTCCGCACTGCGATTAAAACAAAAGCCTCTAAGGCGTAATCGAAGGGACATACTAAGATGAAACTTAATGTATACACAGCCGACGGGGCTAAGAGCGAGGAGAAGGAATTCTCAGCGTTTCCCGCTTTCACCGACGATAAGGGCATCGCTGCACTTCGTCAGGTAGTTATCGCGCACCAAGCAAATCTTCGCCAAGGCAATGCGAGCACCAAGACACGCGCTGAAGTTCGCGGTTCTGGTAAAAAGCTTTTCCGTCAAAAGGGGAGTGGCACGGCTCGTCAGGGTTCACGCCGCGTTCCGCATCAACGCCATGGTGGTGTTGCACACGGACCAAAGCCACGCGACTACTCTCAAAAGATCAACGGCAAGATGAAGGCACTCGCATTTAAGCGCGCTCTTTTTAACCGCGCAACTGAAGGTGGTCTTTCTGTTATTGAGGCTTTCGAAGTTAAAGAGCCTAAGACAAAGCTTTTCAACAAGGTGCTCACCGCTGTGCTTCCAAAGCGCGGTAAGGTTTTGATCATCGATGATGCTTTTGAAACAAATGCTGCACTGGCTGCTCGCAACATCGACGGACTTTCCCTCGCTGAAGCAGGTAACCTCAGCACTCTCGATGTTGTCCGCTACCGCCACATTATTGTGAGCGCTAAGGGCATCGAAACACTCATCGCTCGTGCAAACGGAGGCCAGTAATGATTATTGCAAATACAATTCTACGCGAATTCCGCGTCACTGAGAAAGCAGCAAATCTTGCCGCTAATTTGAATCAATACACTTTTGAAGTGAATCCTCGCTCTAACCGCAAGGAAGTCGCTCGCGCAGTGGAAAAGGTATTCAACGTCTCAGTAACCAACGTAAACATTCTTAACAGAAAACCTAAAGCTAAGACAGACCGCTCTCGTGGTGGACGTCCTGGCACTAAAGGTGGCCTTAAGTTGGCTATTGTTAGTCTAAAGGAAGGAGATAAGATCGAACTCGTTTAAGACGAAGGAGACCTAAATATCATGGCACTTATAAAATCCAGACCTTTGACTCCGGGCACTCGTTTCCTCATCCGAAACAAGGCGGACGTCTCCAAGAAAAAGCCTGAGCGTCAGCTCACGACTTACAACCACAAGAAGAAGGGGCGTAACTGCTACGGCCGCATCACTTCTCGTCGCCGTGGTGGTGGTCACAAACGCGCTTACCGTATCATCGACTTCCGTCGCGACAAGTTGGACATCCCAGCAAACGTGCAGGCAATTGAGTATGACCCGAATCGGACGGCCAATATCGCTCTACTCGCTTATGCGGATGGTGAAAAGCGCTACATCCTCGCACCTCGCGGAGTGAAGGCTGGTGATACGCTGATCAATGCAAGCGAACGCGTCGAGTTCTCTCCCGGTTTCAGCATGCCTTTAGCAGTGATCCCACCCGCAACTAAGATTCACGCAATCGAATTGCACCCAGGTCGTGGCGCTCAAATCGCTCGTTCTGCTGGCCAATCCGCACAGCTCATCTCCATTGATGGCGACCGTGCGACTGTGAAGCTTCCTTCTGGTGAAATTCGCTTCCTCAACTCTCGGTGCCGCGCAACGATCGGTGAGGTTGGCAATCACGAACACGGCAGCCAAAGCCTCGGTAAAGCTGGTCGTAATCGCTGGCTCGGACGTCGCCCACGTGTTCGTGGTGTCGCGATGAATCCTGTCGATCACCCTATGGGTGGTGGTGAAGGCCGCACTTCTGGTGGTGGCCACCCGCAGTCTCCTTGGGGGCAGCTCTCGAAGGGCTTTCCAACACGTAAGAAGGCCAATCCAACCAACTCGCAGATACTCGTTCGCCGCAACGGTCGTCAGCTCAAGAAAAAATAATAAACTCTTTTAGCTATGTCTCGTTCCATTAAAAAAGGTTTCTTTGTTGATCCACATCTTGCCAAAAAGGTAAGTGCGGCTCAGGCCAACAATGATCGCAAGCCGATCCAAACATGGTCTCGTCGTTCGACGATCACTCCTGACTTCGTAGGTCTCAACCTCAACGTCCATAACGGTCGCAGCTTCCTGCCCGTGTATGTGACTGAGAATATGGTTGGGCACAAGCTCGGTGAGTTCTCGCCAACTCGCACGTTCAAGGGCCACCAAGCCAGCAAATAAGTAAACCTCTTATTACACGTAATGCACCTTTTGTCCGCACAACCCCACTCAAAGCTCGCTAGCCTGTTCCTTTTCGGAGCTCTGCTTGCTGGGTGCGTTGTGCGTGCGGAAGTTCCTGCTTTCGTCAAAGAGTCGATCTACAGCCCGAACGCAGCCACTGTCTCGACAGTGGTTCCTGCCCTTGCCGCAGATGTTGTCATTCTTGACGGCGGACTTGAGCAAGGCTTGCGCCTCGGCATGAAATGCCGCATAAACCGCGGCACACAATCGATCGGCGAATTGATTATTATCGAATCACGAAGCGACCGCTCAGCAGGACTTATCCTAGAGCTCGTCGACGACTCCACCATTCAAGCGGGAGACATTGCCCGCGTAAAAACACTTCAAAACAGCTGAATCTCATGCAGGTCCAAGCCTATACCAAATACGCCCGTATGTCGCCCCGCAAGGTGCGCGATATCACTCGTGCCATCCAAGGCCGTAATGCTGCCGAAGCAGTCGAAATTTTGCGCTTTATTCCGCGTAAGTCGGCTCGTCTCGTAAGCAAAACGCTTCAGTCGGCAATCGCCAACGCGGAAAACAATAACAACCTATCCTCGGATGCACTCACAGTTGAGTCTGCAATCGTTGAGCAAGGTCCTACGTTCAAGCGTTTCCGCCCTGCCGCTCGCGGCTCTGCGCATCCTTACAAAAAGGCTACCAGCAACATTCGTATCGTCCTTACAGACGAAGCCTAAGCTAACACGACACCGATTTCATTATGGGACAGAAAGTTCATCCAACCGGCTTCCGCCTAGCAGTAACCCGCGACTGGGATTCACGCTGGTATGCATCTAAGCAAGATTTTCCAGGCTTCATTAAAGAAGACTACGAAATTCGTAAATTCCTCACGAGCAAGCTGCGTTATGCATCCGTGCCTCGTATCTTCATCGAGCGTGCCTCTGGCCGTATCCGTGTGAAGATCTTCACTGCACGTCCTGGTGTTGTCATCGGCCGTAAAGGTGCAGAGCTCGACAAACTGAAGGATGGCCTCAACAAGGTCGTCAAGAAGGAGATCATGCTCGACATCCAGGAAGTTAAACGCCCAGATCTTTCTGCACAGCTTGTGGCGGAGAACGTGGCTCTTCAGCTTGAGCGTCGTATCGCTTTCCGCCGTGCTATGAAGCGCGCCGTTCAGACTACAATGGCAATGGGTGCGGAAGGTATCCGTATTCAGTGTGGTGGTCGTCTCGGTGGTGCTGACATCGCTCGCACAGAGCGTCAACACCAAGGCAAGGTCCCGCTTCAGACACTTCGTGCTAACATCAACTACGGCTTCAGCGAAGCAAGCACAGTCTATGGTATCATCGGCGTGAAATGCTGGATCTGTCTTCCTGAAGAAGAGGAAGCGTAATCACACGTCATCTAGACAATTTTTAATCTATTAAACTGAGCGAATCATGGCATATCTTCCATCACGCACAAAATACCGCAAGGTTCACACTGGCCGCATCTACGGAACGGCCCAGTCGTGTAATTCCCTCGCTTTCGGCGAGTTCGGTATCCAATCACTCACTCGCGGTCGTATGACTTCCCAGCAAATTGAAGCTGCTCGTGTTGCTATGACACGTAGCCTCAAACGTAAGGGTAAAGTTTGGATCCGCGTTTTTCCACACAAACCGGTAACCAAAAAGCCAGCTGAAACTCGTATGGGTAAAGGTAAGGGTTCTGTTGAAAAATGGGTCGCTGTGATCCGCCCGGGTACCATGCTTTTCGAAATCGCAGGCTGCACGCAGACTGCTGCTCAAGAAGCACTTCGCTTAGCTGATACCAAGCTTCCGTTCCACTGCCGCTTCGTGACTCGCGAAGACTACGCGTAACAATATTACACCAGGAATCATTTAATATGAGCACCACAAAAGATATCCGCGAAATGTCCGAAGTCGAAATCGAAAAGAAGCTACGCGACACGCACGATGCACACGTTAACCTCCGCCTGCGCAAGCAGACTGGTCAGGTCGAGCGCCCGCACGAATTCACTCAACTGCGTCGCGAAATCGCGCGCCTCGAAACCATTCTTAAAGAGAAGAAGTTGGCTGCGGCCTCTGCTTAATCTCAACTGACGATTAATATTATGGAAGCAACACGCAATTCCCGTAAGTCCCTAATTGGCACCGTTACTAGCCGTTCCGGTGACAAGACAATCAAAGTCACTTACCTCTACAAGATCCCACACCCGCTTTACCGTAAGGAAATTAAGCGTAAGACAGTGGTTCACGTGCACGACGAAACAAATGACTGCTCCCTTGGCGATAAGGTTGAGATCATGGAAACTCGTCCTCTTAGTAAGCTTAAGCGCTGGCGCGTCACTAAGGTTCTCGAAAGAGCACCGAAGATCGGCGACGAAGCATAAGCTCTAGGTAAATTACTTTTAACCGTACAACGGAGATTTAGATATGATTCAGATGAACAGCCGCGTTTTTATCGCGGATAACACAGGTGCCAAGGAAGCGGAGATGATCCGTCGCCTAGGACAAAACAAGCGCACTGCTGACGTTGGAGACGTGATCGTCTGTAACATCAAGGT
>JABJQI010000064.1 GCA_018663485.1 Opitutia bacterium | reverse complement strand
CTTTTATAAAAGTGGTAGACCGTCCGAGACTTGAACTCGGAACCAATTGATTAAAAGTCAACTGCTCTACCGATTGAGCTAACGATCCGCTTTAAAAGCGCAGGATCGAAAGCATCTAGCAGTGGCTTGTCAAGTATAGGAATTTTTTTATTGAACGAATTTAATGGGAACAAATCTAAGTTCTTAACGATCTATCCTACATGAACCCGACTATGAGAGTAAAAAGCGAAGCCGCATGCCATGACGATCTCTTGATCGAGCGTATTAAAAATGGCGATCATGCCGCGTATGACGATATGGTCGCGCGCTATTGGGATCGTATTTTCGCACGTGTACATCATTTATTGAAGAATCAGCAGGATGCTGAAGAAGTGACACAAGACGCGTTTATTCGTGCGCACCGCGGATTAGACAAGTTTCGCGGTGATGCCTCTTTCTCGACTTGGCTCTATCAAATTGCCACGAATTTAGCCCACAATCGTTACTGGTATTGGTTCCGACGTAAGCGTGACTACTCCGTCTCACTGGATCAACCGCTCAGTGCAAATGGCGATCTCACATTGGAAAGTGTGATGCCTAGCGAGGGTGAGACACCTTCAGAGGCTGCAGTCACTCAAGAATTTGTGCAGCGTGTATCTGAGTGCATGAATGGCCTCGGTGAGATGCATCGCGAAGTGCTGACTTTACGCAATGTGCAGAATTTGACCTACGCGGAGATTTCGCAGGTGCTTGAGATTAGCGTCGGTACGGTAAAAAGTCGAATTGCACGAGCTCGGGAAAGCCTGCGTGATTTAATGGGCAGCGATTTTTCATGAACGAATCAAAATTTACAGAGCTAGTAAATTTGTATTTCGACCAGGAGATCTCCTCGGTTGAGATCGAATCTCTGCGCGAGGAGCTCGCGGTTTGTCCTGCTCGTAAGGCTGAGTTTGCCTCGCGTTATCGCTTACATCAAGCGATCTGTATCGCTGTGGCTCCGGAAGCTTCGAGGGTAGCTGAATTGCGCGTTTTGACAGCGAAGAAGACCTCTCAAGCTAGTCGTTTAACGCTGTGGCTTCTTGGCTTCGGCATCGCTGGTTGTGTAAGTGTGGCCTTTGTTTTATTTAGCCCTGTGATTCGCGAAGCATCGAGTGTGGCTCCGAGCGAAGAGCTGGCCGAGGTGCTGCAGTCTGATATGAAATGCTTTGCCGCGACTCAAGGTGCTGGTGGATCACGTCGTGGAAGTCTCGCTTCGCAGTTACGCTTAATGGGGCTCACTCCAGCACTTGCGCCACTCAAGCCACAGCTCAGTACTGTCGACGTCGAGGCGCTACTCCAACGTGAAGCAAGCCGCCAGCGCGAGATTGACCGACTCAGTCAGTATCAAGCTTACTCGGCTATGCCAGAGCAGCGCTTATTTGAGCCATTGCCGCAAGCCGCGCGCGTATTGCAGTCACCGCAGCTACGGCCCGCTGTGTTTCAAAGCTCATTGGCTCGATTTTAGTCAGCGCGCTTTATTCTTCTTTGGGGAGGGAAACGCTCCGTCGTTTCCATTGTGCGGGGCAGGTGCATGGAAACGACGGAGCGTTTCCCTCCAAACTGGCGACACGCTTTATGACAGTGCTTGTTTGACGAGCGCTTCGACGCTCGTATTTGCCGGCAGTTGACTGGAGGCCTTGCGCACGAACTTATCGGCATCGGCAGGCTTGTAGCCTAAAATAATAAGACTACTGACTGCATCTTGATAGGCGCCTGGGCTTGCACTGCTGGTGCTGCCCGTTGCATCGGCGGTCGTGTTTGCGGCGCTGAGGGCGACTTTGTCTTTGAGTTCAATGACTAGCCGCTCTGCTGTTTTCTTGCCAATCCCAGGGCATTTTGAAAGTAGGCCGATGTCGGCACTGGCAATCGCGCCGCGCAGTAGCTCGACCGACATGCGGCTGAGAATGGCGATGCCGATCTTGGGGCCAATGCCAGAAACCTTCTCAACCAGTAGGCGAAAGAAGTCGCGATCTTCGCGCGTGGCGAAGCCATACAGCGAGGCGCTGTCTTCGCGATAGACCGCATGGATGAATAGGCTGCACTCTTTGCCGATGCCAGGCACCTTTTCCGCTGTAGTGATCGGGATTTGAATATCGTAGCCGACGCCGCCGGCCTCGATGACGACGAGCAGCGGAGTGGTTTCAAGGACAATACCTTTTATACGGGCGATCAAAGTAGGTGTGAGTTGAGGTTAATCGACCAGGCCAAGTACGTCTTCCATGTTGTAGACGCCAGGGGTTTTACCGACGGCCCAGTGTGCTGCGCGCACTGATCCTTGGGCGAAGATCTTGCGATCTGTGGCACGGTGCGTAAGCTCGATACGCTCACCTGCGCCACAGAAGTAGACCGTGTGCTCGCCAACGATGTCGCCACCGCGGATGGCGTGTACGCCGATCTCTTTGTGGGGACGTGCGCCTACTAGGCCTTCACGGCCATGCACGACCTGTTCGTCGTTGAGGGCATAGGAATCCTTGAGGATTTCGATTAGTCGCTCCGCAGTGCCGCTGGGTGCATCTTTTTTATGATGGTGGTGCATTTCGAGGACTTCAGGCTCGTATTGCTCGCCGAGGATGTCGGCGGCCTTGCGGGTCAAATAATTGAGTGTGTTGACACCTACAGAGTAGTTGCCTGCCCAGACCACTGGGATCTTGCCTGCCACTGCGTTGACAATGGCTGCTTTCTCTTCGGCGGTGTGGCCAGTGGTGCCAATCACGAGCGGGATGTTGTTGGCGACCGCCAGTTCGGCGATGCCAAGAGTAATCTCATGAAAGCTGAAGTCGATAATCGCATGGCAGTTGGCGACGTTTGCGCTGGCATCATCACCAGCGTCACAAGCGGAAGCGATCACCGCGTTGTGCGCTTCGGCAATTTCTGCAATGGCGAGGCCCATACGTCCACGTGAGCCGTTGAGTAAAATTTTGAGAAGCATAGTAGTGAGTCTTTCTTAAATGATTAGACGAGCGACAAATCTGCAAATAGCGTATCGAGCACTTGGCGCGTGCTATCTGTCAAGCCGCTAAGAGGGAGGCGAACTTCATCGGATTGAATGATCCCGGCTTGCTTGAGTGCATACTTAATCGGCACCGGGTTTGGCTCGAGGAAGATTGCCTTAAAGAAAGGATAATACTTCAAGTAGGTCTCTCGAGCGGTCGCATAGTCGTTCTTATTCGCAGCCTGCACCATCTGCACGAGTGGCGCAACCACTAGGTTCGACGCCACGCTGATCACGCCAGTTGCGCCAGCGGACATGAAGGGTAGGATCAAGCCGTCGTCGCCACTCATCACTGCGTAGTCGGGACCGAGCGCACGGACGTATTCGGCGACTTTCTCGCACGAGCCTTCGGCGGCCTTCATGCAGCAGACGTGTGGATGCGCCTCGTAAAGGCGTGCGGTCACGTCGACCGAGATTTCAATGCCGCAGCGTGAGGGGATTGAGTACAGCACGATAGGCTTCTCAGTGGACTCAGCAATTTTACTAAAATGCTCGAATAGGCCTGCTTGGCTAGGCTTGTTGTAATAAGGCGTAACGATTAGGAAGCCGTCTGCACCAGCTGCTTCAGCTTGGCGGGTTAAGTCGATTGCTTCGTCTGTCGAGTTCGAGCCAGTACCAGCGATCACCGGGACCTTGCCGCCTGCGGCTGCCACCGTGGCACGCACCACCTCGATATGCTCCTTGTGGCTCAGTGTGGGAGATTCCCCTGTAGTGCCGACCGAGACGAGTCCGTCGATATTGCCGTCAAGCTGATGCGCGACCAGCGCATCGAGATCTTCAAAGGAGACGGCACCCGCACGCATCGGTGTGGCCAAGGCAGTGAAAACGCCTGAAAATTGATTTGTGTTCATGTTCTGTTTGGAAAGCATTGGTTTGGGCCAAATAATCGCAGTATTGCATTAGCACGTCGATATCATGCAGCTTATTCAATAGAAAATTTCGCATTCCTCTCAAACTAGCTATAGTCCACTATGTCAGTTCTTGAAACAATTCACGGTCTTCTCACCCTCGCTGTCGAAAATGGGGCCAGCGATGTGCACATTAAATCCAATAAGCCAGCATTTCTTCGCTTAAGCGGGCGCTTGGAACCAGTCGAGATGGACCCGATCACGTCGGATGAAGTGGGAGAATTTATCGAGCAGTCCGTTCCCGCAGAGTTTCACGATATCTGGGTGAAAAATCGGCAGGTGGACTATTCGTATAATGCCCCTGATATCGGTCGTTTCCGTGTGAACGGTTTCTTTCAGCGTGGGTCACCCAGCATTGTGCTGCGTCACGTCAGCGATGCCCCGCCGACGTTCTCGGATTTGAACATTGATGGCGAGACGCTCGCGAAATTATGCACGGAGAAAAACGGAATTGTGCTCCTCTGTGGTGCCACTGGATCTGGTAAAAGTTCTACTTTGGCGGCGATGGTTAATCACATCAATCATAGCTATGATCGGCATATTGTAACATTAGAGGACCCGATCGAGTATACCTATGCAGATGTGAAATCGATTATCAATCAGCGAGAAATTGGTATCGATTGCCCTAGCTTTGCTCAAGGCATGCGCTCGGTGCTGCGTCAGGATCCTGATGTGATCCTGGTCGGCGAAATGCGTGATCGCGATACGTTCGAAACCGCACTTCAAGCCTCAGAAACCGGGCACCTAGTGTTTGGTACATTGCACGCCTCAAATGCACAGCAGGCAGTGCAGCGCCTGTTTGAATTCTTCCCAGAGGAGCGTAAGCAATCCTTGCAGCGACAACTCGCGGGTGCGCTGCGTGCGACCATTACGCAGAAGTTGCTGGCGGCGATGGAGGGTGGAGGTCGTATTCCGGTATCAGAGGTCTTCGTGCTCGACGCGCTTGGTCGGAAGACGATTCAGGACGGGAAATTTGAGAAAATCGAGGCCGTCATTGAAGCTTCGGAGGATAATGGCTCAAAGACTTTTAATCAGGATCTGTTCCGCCTCGTGAAGGCCGGTGTGATCTCGAAAGACGATGCGATCGATCATTCCCCGAATCCGCGTCAGTTGGAGATGAACCTGAAAGGGATTTTCCTTAGCAGTGGCGGGATCATCAACTAAGTGCAAAGCGCGGTGCATTGCCTCATTCTCGGTAAGGTCTGGCCTGAGCCCAGCTCGACTGCGGCGGGGCGGAGGACTGCAGATATCATCCGCTCACTACAGGCGGCGGGCTATCGAGTCAGCTTTGCTTCGGCTGCGCGTCCGTCTCAGCACAGTCTTGATCTAGAGACGCTGAGCGTGGGGACACACGCGGTGCAGCCGAATGATTCCACCTTTGATAGCTGGCTCGCGGAACTCGCACCAGATGTCGTCATCTTCGATCGTTTCATGATCGAAGAACAATTTGGCTGGCGGGTCGAAAAAGCCTGTCCGCAGGCATTACGGGTGCTGGATACCAGTGATCTGCACTGTCTACGCGAGGCGCGCCAAGCGCAGCTCAAACACGGCGGCGGGCTAGATTTGTATAACGACATCGCACTGCGCGAGATTGCTGCGATTCATCGCACAGATCTGACGCTGATTATTTCGGAGCATGAGATGGAAGTGTTGCGCACTCAGTTTAAAATTGCAGAGGCGCAAATTGCATATTGGCCATTTGGGCTGAATTTAGCCGAATCGAAGTATGCTAGCTTCGAAACGCGGCAACATTTTATCATGATCGGCAGCTTCATGCACGCCCCCAATGTCGATGCCGCGCGCTGGTGCAAGCAGGCTATTTGGCCGCTGATTCGCCAGGCATTGCCAGAGGCGGAGCTGCATTGCTACGGCTCGTATGGTGAAAAGTATCAAGCCGAGCTACATACGCCGAAGGCGGGATTCTGGTTTAAGGGCCGCGCCCAAGAGGCACTCGCGACGATGGCACACTATCGAGTCAATTGTGCGCCGCTCCGCTACGGTGCCGGGCTCAAGGGGAAGTTGTTTGATGGCTTTGAGACTGGCACGCCTTCGGTCACGACGCCGATCGGTGCGGAAGGCGTGACCGGGGCGATGGATTG
Organism: Opitutia bacterium; assembly: GCA_018663485.1. Lineage (GTDB taxonomy): Bacteria > Verrucomicrobiota > Verrucomicrobiia > Opitutales > Coraliomargaritaceae > Lentimonas. The sequence goes on along the minus strand of JABJQI010000064.1, from coordinate 3,139 downwards.
GGGCTGCGCGATCTCAGCAGATCCTCAACAGTTTGCCGACGCCGCGATTACGCTTTATACAGATGCGGCACGATGGTCGCAGGTGCAGGCGCAAGGCCAGCAGATCGCGAAGGAACGTTTCGCTGAGGCCGTGTGGTTGCCGCGACTGCCGCAATTGCTTGAGGCCGCGATTTTGCGGCTCACCGAGGATCGAAAGCAACACTTTGTCGGCCGGATGCTGCGCCATCATCACCACCGTAGCACTGAGTTTATGAGCCGTTGGATTGAAGCGAAGAATCGGTGAAGTTTCCGATTTAGCTGCTGAACTGATAATTTAGGAAAACGTTCAAAGCTCCTGTTAGCACACTGGAATCGAGCTTCTAACGAGCCGCCATCTCGATAAATAGCTGATGTGGTCAGTGTTTCGTAATGTTTCATTTCTTTCGTCGAACGTCCAAGTTCACCGGCGCCAAAGGCGTTCGGTGCAACGCCTTGTTGGATACTTCATTGCAGTGTCACGGTTATTCGTGTAAGCATCTCTGTGTTCACGATTTTCTCGCCGTCAGCGAAGACACTTAGTCCTCTGCCTTTCTTGTATTTCTCGCCCGTTTTATCCCAGATGATGGTCAGAACCCTTCCGTGGTATAGCACGTTGTCTAAACAGAAGTAATCCCAGGTGTTCTCTGGAATCAACGGATTCACCTCGATAATGTTATCTGCGCGTGGCCTCAGACCGACGAGGCCAGTGATGATGAGGTCATTGTAGGTGGAATGGTTGTAGTCCTTGCCGCGGTGAGGTCCGCCCTTGCGCTTCGCCAAATCAGGATCGGTCCTGGCCCACTCATGCAGGCGGGTGCGGGCAATCCAGTCGCCGGTGTAGGGGTGGATGTTTTCATCAATCCAGGGAACCACTTTGCCGTCTTTGCGCTTGAGCTGATGGGAACGGGTGTAACACTTGAGTGTTTCGAAGTAGGCGTCCTTGCCGATGACGTCCTGCTGGTAGTTGTTGAGCAGGTTGGCGAGGGCGGTGAGGGTGGAGCAGGTGGCAAGTGGCCAGCTGGGGCCGTTCCACTGGCACTCGTGGCCCTCGTAGGAGAGCTTGAAATGCGGGTGGCGCTGCTCGGCAAAGGTGGGGCCGAATTTGGCATAGAAGCCCTCGGGGTCCATCAGCTCTTTCCAGCCCGCCTCGTAACCAGGGTCGGGTAGGTTGAAGTACCAAGGGGTGTAGCCGTAGAGCTCGCGCACGTCCTTGAGAGCTTCGTTTTTGGAGGGGAGATCCTTGCGGTGTGGAGCTGAGAGGATTTTGAAGAACTTGGCCTCAGGGTCCCAGAGCTTTTCTTGGATGAGTTTTTTTAGTGTCGAGGCTTTTTTCTCGTATTCTGCCGCGATGTCATCTTTGCCCGCCATGCGCGCGATTTGGGCAATTGCCTTGGCGTCGCCATACATGAAGCTGTTAAGCGTCGGGCGGAACCCGTGTTTGCCGATGGAGGCCTCGCCACCGTCGCGGTCATCGATGGTGTAGAACAAGCCGTTTGCCCGCTGACCAATGTCAACCTGATGATTCTTATTCCACGGAGGCCAGACCCAGCCCTTTTGCCATGCCTCGTAGTTATCAATCAGGTCGGGCAGTAAGTCGATGAGGAAAGCATCATTCGGGGTGATCAGGTTCCGGTTGTAGTAGGCATCGGCGATCCAGAAGCTGTAAGAGCGAAGGCTGCCGCCTTTGCGCAGCCAGAACGTGGCGTAATCATCCATGACCTGCGTGTCGTGCAGCCAGCGGCCCTCGTAGAAGTGGTGGGCGGCAGGGCAACTAATGGTGTTGTGTTTGCCCGCCCAGCTAACATTGGGCAGGAATTCGGTAACGACATAGCCGTCATCGGTTTTCTTGACGTGTTTGCGAAAGGTCCACCAGCGGAAGTAGTAAGTGCGGCGGAAGTCCTCGTCCGGGCAATCAAAGAGGGGGATGTTGTTTTCTAGGAACGCGTAGGCGTCCTTGTTCTTGATGTTGGAGAACATCTCCTCGTCATCCGCGTTGAAGCGCTCGACATACGCTTTCAGCTTTGCTGTTGTCAGAACAAATGCCTTTGTTTCGGTGGCAGCTGACCAGCCAGATGATGTAATTACCGCCACAATTAACGCGATAAGTTTGAGTTTGTACATATGTAGCTATCTAAATCCAACGCTGAACTCAACTACCGAAATGAAGCGCGCAGCGCGTAATTGAGGTTAGCTGAAGTGATTTGTTATCTTTTATTTTTTAATTTCTAAGCTTTGTTTTAGTCTGTTAGATTCCTTTTTTGAACTCTAAGAAGATAAAATAAGCCTGTTTTTTAATACGTGAAAACGACCCAATTTCGGTCTTTTTTTTAGGGTGTTATTGTTTTTTCTGTAAGAACTTCTTTCATTTCAATTTGAATGCATATTTTGAGGTAAAATCCCCACTGCAAAATAGCAAAAAAGGCCATAAGAATTGTGCTAAACACTAAAAATGGACGAAAGTTTAAAACCATAGTGACGCCACTCAGCATCATACTTAAAGTCATCAGTAGGGCTACTAACATCTGAGTACTTTTTTGTTTTTTAGTCGGCCATGTTTTCATTTTTCATTCCTTTTAGATAACGTAGAGGGGATGACAACTCCCGACTGGTTGTGCTTTGGTTGATCCAAGAAGGGAGAAATTGCTGTCATGATTTCTTCCGACATTCTCTCTGTGATAAAATTAATCCCGACTAGAGCGTCAAGATAGCACAGCGCGAAAATTATCGAGAAGTTCTCTTTCAGTTTTCCTCCATTCGAGAGATCGATTTCAAGGTTCCGCCAAGCGTGCCCTTCCATTTCTTCAATTATGTCGGTGTCGTCGATACCGTTGATAAGCGCCGCTCGTTCAGGCGCCTCTCTGACAAAGCTCTTCAGAATGGTCTCGTTACAGTTGGTTCTGTCTCCGAAGGCTCCGATGGCACCATTGATTTCAGCTAGCCACTTCTCCGGCTCTTTTTCTATGTGGTAGGCTGAGTTCATTCTTTTTGCACAACGTATAGTATCCGTGACTTTTATCATGTGAAAAGTCGTGATTTATTTGTGTATTTGTGGAGTATTGCTTAGTTTGATCGTTGGGCAATTGTATTTTTAATTGGGTTTTATTGTTTTGTGTTTATTCTT
>JABJQI010000219.1 GCA_018663485.1 Opitutia bacterium | reverse complement strand
TTAAACGAGTTGAAGGTTCGCCGTATCAATGTAAACGGGGATCTGGCTCCGGGTGTTTACGCTAAGGATGTTATTTTGCACATTATTCGTCAGCTTGGCACCCAAGCTGGCACAGGTTACGCTTATGAGTATGCTGGTTCGACTTTTGACGGTTTTACTATGGAAGAGCGAATGACGGTGTGTAACATGTCGATCGAGGGCGGTGCACGTGTCGGTTATGTTAATCCAGACGAAGTCACTTTCGAATACCTCAAGGGCCGTCCGTATTCGCCTAAGGGGGAGGCATGGGACGCTGCAGTTAAGCAATGGCAATCGTTCGCTTCGGATGAAGGTTGCTCGTTTGACGATGTGGTCGACATCAATGCCGCTGATATTCAACCCACTGTTACATGGGGGATTACTCCTGCGCAAGGTGTTGGCATCAACGAAAACATTCCAGTCATCGCTGAAGGTGTCACCGAATCTGAACGCGCTTCGATTACTGAAGCCCTCGACTACATGAAGTTCGAAGGCGGCAGTCCGATGAAGGGCAAGAAGATAGACGTTGCATTCATTGGCTCCTGCACCAACGGTCGTCTGTCTGATTTCAAAGAAGTCGCACAATACGTCAAGGGCCATCAAGTCGCTGACGGTGTGACGGCAATTATTGTTCCTGGTTCACAGGTCGTCGCCAAGATCGCTGAAGGACTTGGTTTGGATAAGATCTTCATCGAAGCAGGCTTCGAATGGCGGGCCGCAGGTTGCTCGATGTGCTTGGCGATGAACCCTGACAAGTTGATCGGCGATCAGCTTTGCGCGAGTTCTTCAAATCGTAACTTCAAGGGTCGCCAGGGTAGCCCAACTGGACGCACGATGCTCATGAGTCCCTTGATGGTCGCCGCTGCAGCTATTACTGGCGAGGTGTCCGACGCGCGTGATGTGTTCACTGTCGCTGGATAATCGCATCTTCGTTTATACATTTTAATTGTTTCTTCAACGCCCTAAAGGGCACCCGTTTCAGTCACCCCTTCGGGGCAAACCGCAGACGGTTCACCATCTCCGCGCTATTTGCGCTCCGTCAAAATATTTAAAAATCATGGCATCCACTCCGATCAAACAAGTTACCGGCAAGGGCGTATTCGTCTCAGGCGATGATATCGATACAGACCGTATTATTCCTGCTCGCTTCATGAAGTGCATCACTTTTGATGGCCTCGGTGAGTATCTCTTTCACGATGTTCGCAAGACTGAGTCTGGCGCAGCTAAGCAGCATAATCTCAATGATCCTCGTTTTGCGAATGCGTCGATAATTTTGAGCGGCAACAACTTCGGTTGCGGCAGTTCACGTGAGCACGCACCACAGTCGATCCACCGAGCTGGCTACAATGCGATCATCGCAGGCAGCTTTGCCGAAATCTTCTTTGGTAATTCGACTAACCTCGGAGTCCTCTGCGTGATCGCAAGCGATGTTGATCGTCAGGTCTTAGCAGACGCGATCGAGCGTAATCCTGATCTAGAGATCACCATCGATATTGAAGATCATCAGATTCATTATGGTGATCAATTCATCAAGTGTGATATCAAGCCAGGCGCTCGTGAAAGTTTACTCAATGGCACCTATGATCCACTCGATGAGCTACTTCAAGGTGTCGCAAGTGTCACCAAAGTGACGGATGCATTGCCTTACATGCAGCAGTCTTAAACTCTGGGACTTTGATTTCTATTGGGTGATAAAAGGCGCAACCTATACGGTTGCGCCTTTTTCATCTTTGCTACACTTTCGCTCTATATGGATTTACTGATAAACTCCGGGATCTTTCTTTACCCCTTAGCTCTATGCTCCTTTATCGCTGTTTTTATCACGGTTGAGCGATTGATTGCGCTACGTAGCTCCAGAGTCATTCCGCAACGTTTGGTGGATGCGTTTGTGACTGGGGACTTGGGCCAGGTAGAGTCGGATCTCGGCTCGGTCACTGGGCGTATTATTAGTTTTTATCGTGATCGTAATCCAGATCCCGAAGCGCTCAACGCCTTTGCCCGTTTGGAGGTCAGCCGAATGGAGCGGGGCTTGTTTCTACTCGAAGTCGTCATTGGTGCAGCGCCGTTGTTGGGCTTGTTGGGCACGGTGACCGGTTTGACTCAGGTGTTTGGTAATTTCTTTGCCGACAGTGGGGTGGTAGATCCGAGTGCGTTTATCGGTGGTATCGCGTTGGCCTTGAATACCACGATTCTTGGACTCGCTATTGCGATCCCAGCTCTTGCGGCACATGCGTATTTATTGCGTCGTGTTGAGCTGCTCGCTGCAAGCATAGGCGTCGGTGTCGAGTTTTTGACTGAACTCGCACGTAAACGCTCACAGGCGTAGAAATTTTTTTACACGTTCACATAGAAGCCGATGAGAAGCTTAGTGTCACATAGACGTCGCAACCCTTCGATCAACATCGTGCCTTTAGTCGATGTGCTTACCGTATTGTTGTTCTTCTTTATGGTGACGATGCAATTCAGACAGATCAGTTCGCTCAACATCACCGTGCCCGAAATCAAAACAGCAGGTAAGAATGATGTGAAGGAGCAGATCACGATTGCACTCAGCTCAGAGGGCGAGATCTATTTGAATAATCAATTGATCGAGATGTCTCAGTTCGAGGAGGCGATCAAGCTCGCAGGCGAATTGACACCCGACCTACCAATTTTGCTTGTCGCAGACGAGGAGGTGCCGCTCAAGCACGTTACTACTGCCATGGATGTGTGTCGCAGCCATAAGCTTAACAAGGTTCGATTACAGTCGCGTTAGCGCCTTCGGTCGTGATAGTGAGAACGGCATGAATGCCAGTTTCACCATTCCTAAGTCGGGCGACAGATGCGGTGGCAATTTTTCTTTGTCTTGCCCACGTTACGCTCTGCGCCAGCGTCGGCATTTAGATGGCCTAAGTTGAGGGAATGCCGCAGCTTGTGATGTGTTGTTGGATGGATTTCATCGAAAGTCGATTGATTACGAAGCGATTAATTTTAAAGATCGAGCAGCTTTATACCGATTGCGATCCATAGTGGAATCGTCAGGAAGCTAATAAGCGTGGTGCCGAGCACGACTTTGAGTGCAACTTCTGCTGAGCCGTCGAAGTGACGGGCGAGCACGATAGGAAAGACGCCGCAAGGCATTGCAGCTTGCACGGTAATCACACATTTGAGCTCGGTTGAAATTGGCAATATGAATGCGATAAACAGGAAGGCAGCTGGAAGGATGCCGAGTCGCAGCACCGATGCCGTGATTGGAATGTTTAAGCGACTAGTGACCTTCATCTCTTTTGACAGATCCATGAAAGTCGCACCGATCAGGATTAGGCCGAGCGGGATCGCGCATTGACCGAGCAAGTTGATCGTCTCGAGGGCGGAGTTCGGTAGCTGCAGATCAACTTTAAAATAGTTCATTGGCACCGCAACGAGAATCGCAATTACGGGCCCGCTAAAGACTCGCTTGCAGATCGATTTTGGATCGTTACGAGAGAGGATGAAGCCGACGCCAAGCACCCACATCGCTACTTCGACGCCAAGATTGTGGACGAGAAGCACGCCGGCGGTTTCACGGTCGAATAGCAGTGCGATAATCGGCACTGGGAAGTAGCCGTAGTTGTAAATGCCAGTGGTAAAGGCAAAGGTGCGGCACTCTTTCTGGTCGCCGATCTTAAACTTGCGCGCGACTAGCATCGCCAGCCCAAATCCGCCGATCACGGTGGTCAGGCCGACGAGTGGTGGGAGTATTAAATTCGAAGGTTGGCGCAGTGCATCGTTGCCTAGAATAAAACTAAAAATTAGCGCAGGATAGAGGAGGTTAACGACCACGGTCATTAGGCTGCGGTCGGCTTCGGTGTCGAGCCAACCGAGTCGGCGAGCCAAAGCGCCTGCTCCGATTACAAGGAAGATCGGTAGGA
>JABJQI010000050.1 GCA_018663485.1 Opitutia bacterium | reverse complement strand
CTTCGTGGTGCGCTACTGAATGGTTTGATCAAAACACTTCCAGAAGCAGATCTGTCAACGCTCGCAGCTGCGATCAAATCTGGTGCGGTTAAGACACTCGTCGTCGTCAACGAAGACGTTACAAAGCTCGGACTCTCCTCTGAACTGCTCGCTAAGGTGAAGCTCGTTTATATAGGCACCCATGCGAATGCGGTGAGCCAAGTGGCCAATGTCGTTTGCCCATCATTGATGGTCTACGAAAAGGATGGTTCATTTGTAAACCAAAGTTTCCGTCTGCAGAAATTCAAGGCAGCGGTGCCTGGTCCACGTGGTATTCAATCCGACATTAATGTGTTGGAAAAAATTGTGGCATCCTTGGCTGATGAAATGCCAAGCGCATTAACAATCGACCTTGCTTGGCAGCGCATCGCTGAAAAGGTCAGTGCTTTTGAGGGATTTAGCTGGCGTGGTATCTCCGACGAAGGCGTTGCGCTTGATCCTGCACCGTTCATTGAATTACCGTTTGTTGAAACCAAGAATTTGAAGTTCGATCCAGTCGCGTTCAAGGAGGCGCATGCCGCTGCCAATCAAGCTTAAAGCAAATTGCCGGATATGGAATTCTTTACCAATACACTGCCGTTTACATTACCGATTGTTTTCTCAATCGCGATGATCTCGGTCTTCATGGGACTTTGCAGTTACTCCGTTCTCGCGGAGCGCAAGGTTTCCAGTTGGATTCAAGGCCGTACTGGCCCGAATCGTACTCGTCTGCCTTTGCTTGGACATATCCCGATTCTCGGTAATATTCTGACTCGCTTGGGCATCTTTCAACCCGTTGCGGATGGATTGAAATTTCTGTTTAAGGAAGAGATCACTCCTGGCCACGTTAAGAAGGGCTATTACTACTTGGCTCCAATTTTGGCCTTAGCGCCAGCACTCACCACAATGGTGGTGTTACCGTTTGGTCGCTATGTTGATCCTCTCGGTGTTGTACAACCGCTGGTACTCGCCAATATCGACGTTGGCATGCTTTTCATCTTAGGTGTTTCTTCCCTAGGTGTGTATGGCATCGTTCTCGCAGGATGGTCCTCCAATAGTAAGTACCCGTTTCTTGGAGCGATCCGTGCATGCGCACAAATGGTCTCTTATGAATTGGCGATGGGGCTTTCGATCCTACCAGTATTCATGTGGGCTTCTGCGCCAGGCACTGATTACGGTTTGTCACTTTTCGGTGTGGTCGAGGCACAAGCAGGACTCTGGCTGGTCATTTGGCAGCCACTGTCTGCATTGATCTTCCTCGTCTCCGTCTTTGCGGAAACCAATCGTCTACCATTTGACATGGCAGAATCGGAAACTGACCTCGTCGGTGGTTTCCATACTGAGTATGGTTGCTTCAAATTCGGGCTGTTTTTCGTAGCCGAGTATGCGCACGTCATCATGGGGTCGGCATTGTTCGTGTTGCTGTTCCTTGGGGGCTGGAATTTTCTACCTGGAATGGCAGATCCTTGGGGTGCTAGTCAGTTGGGCGCAGTGCTCTCAGTGCTGTGGTTTATGGCTAAGGTCTTCTTTATGGTTTTCTTCTTCATTTGGGTACGCTGGACGCTTCCTCGCTTCCGCTATGACCAAGTGATGGCACTTGGTTGGAAGATTTTGCTACCACTTGCGATTGGCAATTTGATCCTCAATACACTGCTCATCGCGATATACGATACACTTTAAAACGCAACTAGTATGGCTAAGACAAAAGTTCTAGAGCGTAAACCGCTCACTTTCGCGGAAAAAACATTTATTCCGCAAATCGTTACCGGGTTGAAGACGACCCTATCAGCGATGTTTGATAAGACGATCACTCTGGAGTACCCAGAGCAGCGACCCGTCATTCCTGAAAATTATCGTGGCGTGCCCACCCTTGTGAAGGACCCGAATGGTCGTGAAAAGTGTGTCTCTTGCCAGTTGTGTGAATTCGTTTGCCCACCGAAGGCAATCAAGATCATCCCTGGTGAGATCGATGCCGAAGCCGAACCAGATCGCGCACACGTCGAGAAAGCGCCGCAAGAATTCGAGATCAACATGCTACGCTGCATTTATTGTGGCCTTTGCCAGGAAGTGTGTCCCGAAGAGGCTATTTTCCTCAAAGATATTTTTTCAATGTCTGGCTACACTCGCGAAGAGATGATTAATAAGAAGGACAAGCTCTACGAATTAGGTGGTACCTTGCCGGATAAACACCACAAGTGGGACAAGAAAAAAGCCGCTGAAGAAGCGGGTAATACTCATTAAATCAATTAAAAACCAGGAATGACTGAAGTCTGGCACTGCGCAGATTGATTAAAAAAACTCAGTCTTAATTCCCAATTCTAAATTCCTAATTTTCACACAATGTTAGACATACTGTTTTACGTCTTTTCAGCGATCACGTTGATTGCGGCTGTGTTGATGGTCCTTACACCAAATGCGGTGAATGGAGCCATGTGCATGATCGTCGCTTTTATCGGCACTGCGGCGCTCTTTGTTCTGCTGGAAGCCTACTTCCTCGCGGTCATTCAAGTGGTGGTTTACGCGGGGGCGGTCATGGTGTTATTCCTGTTTATCATCATGCTTCTTGATGTCGATAAAGGGGAGGGTGCTACCGAATATAAGGATAAGCTGACCATTAGTGCATCTGCGATCGGCTTCTTGCTGCTTGCCATGCTGGTTTGCTCTGCTTTTTCCGGTGGTCATTTACCTGAGCCAGTCCTAACTGCCGTTGCCGAAAATCCTGAAGTGTTCGATGGTGGTGTGCCATATACCACATCCTCCAAGTCTTTCGGCTACAGCCTCTTTACTAAATACATGTTGCCATTTCAAGTGGCAGGATTCCTTCTTCTTGCCGCTATGATCGGCGTAATCGTTGTGTCGAAAAAACACGACGTCGCGGAAGATTAGTCATTATTCTATAATTTCATTAGCTATTTAACATGACTGTCGGACTTAATGCTTTTCTTATCGTAGCTGGACTGCTCTTTGCAGTGGGGCTACTCGGAGTGACTCTGCGTCAAAACACGCTGGTCATTTACATGTCGCTCGAGCTTATGCTCAATGCAGTGAATTTGGCATTCGTTGCATTCTCACGTTACAACGGGACAATGGACGGTAACCTCTTCGTCTTCTTTATCATCACCGTGGCGGCTGCTGAAGTCGCCCTCGGTCTGGCCATTATCGTTGCACTGTTTCGACGTCGTAAGTCTGTAATGGTGGATCAATTGAACGCTCTGAGCCATTAGTATCATGACCGCCGCTCAAATTCTTCTCGCCGCTCTGCTCACGCCCTTGCTCTCGGCAGTGCTAGTTGCCTGTTTCCTGCGCCGCCGCGGGACATGGGCTTCTTACGTGTCTGTCGCTGCTGCTGCCGGCATTTGTGCTTTCAGTTACCTAGCGATCCAAGCTAGTGAGGCTGGGCCAATCCGTGTCGCGATGGAGTGGTTGAGCTTTGGTAATTTTACCGTATCGATGGGCTTCCTATTTGATGGGGTCGCAGCGACGATGCTGACAATGGTCGCCTTTGTTGGTTTCTTGATCCATGTATTCAGTCTTGGATACATGGCGGATGACAAGGCCAAGGGCCGCTTCTTCGGGGGTCTTTCGATCTTCATGTTTTCCATGGTGGGGATCATCCTCGCGGACAACCTGATCATGATCTTCGTATTTTGGGAGTTAGTTGGTTTTAGCTCTTACATGCTGATCGGTCACTACTTGGATACAGACGAAGCTGCAGCTGCTTCGAAGAAGGCATTCATTGTCAATCGTATCGGCGACCTCGGTTTCCTTGTGGGGATCGTTTATGCTTATTGGCACTTCGGCACGACCAACCTCGAAGCAATGGGTGCAGCGGTGAACGCGGATCCTAGCTTAATCAGCTGGGTGATCGCTGCGTTGCTCATGTGTGGCTTCATTGGTAAGTCCGCGCAGTTTCCGTTGCACGTCTGGTTGCCAGATGCGATGGCTGGCCCGACTCCGGTATCGGCTCTGATCCACGCGGCGACAATGGTCGCGGCGGGTGTTTACTTCCTGATTCGTATCGCTTTTCTCTTCCCACCGGAGGTGCTTGGTTGGATTGCAGTTCTCGGCACATCGGTCGCTGTGTATGCAGGTTTTTGTGCGTATGGTCAGAATGATATTAAGAAGATCCTGGCATACTCAACGCTTTCGCAGCTTGGCTACATGTCGGCTGCGTTCGGTCTCGGCTACCCAGGAATCGCGTTGTTCCATCTAATTACACATGCCTTCTTCAAGGCGCTGTTGTTCCTCGGTGCTGGTTCGATCATTCACGGCTGCCACCACGAGCAGGATATTTTTAAGATGGGCGGTATCCTCAAGAAGATGCCAATCACTTCGATTACTTTCTTCATTGGTGTGTTGGCTCTCTGTGGTGTGTATGGTTTTGCTGGTTTCTATTCGAAAGACGCGATTTTAGTCGCAGGTGGACTCGATAGCACTGTGATTTTTGCATTATTGACGCTTGGTGCATTTTTGACCGCGGGTTACATGGGCCGCTTGGTTTGGACTGTGTTCTTCGGCGAGCCGAAGTCTGATGCTGCTTCGCATGCGCATGAGAGCGGTTTCAGTATGGTGTTGCCATTGATCATCTTGGCAGTGCTCTCGGTTGTCGGTGGTTGGATCGATGTTTGGCCGGAAGCAACTGGTGAGATCATTCGCGTTAATTTAGAGAATCTGCATCACTCCGAAGGGCACGATGCGATGCACAGTAAGGTGATGATCCTCGGTTCGGCTGCATGGATCGTTGGTCTGCTTAGTTCGTTTTTCTTCTACGGTTTCGGCAAAAATGGTGATGCTTTGCAGAACCACGCGAAGCCTGTTTACGATTTCCTTAAAGCGCGTCTGTGGTTCGACGAGATCTACGGCTTTTATGTCGCGAAGATTCAGCAGCGCGTTGCGGTGCTTCTTAGCTTCTTGGATGTGTTCTTGATCAAAGGACTGTTCGTCCGTGGCAGTGCCGGCTTGGTCGGACTTGTGGGTGCATGCTCACGCTCGCTGCATGTCGGTAATATTCACGGTTATGTTTACTGGTTCCTAGCCGGAATCATCCTTCTTTGGGCGCTCGCTGCTGGCGTAGCTCTATAAAAATAGATGAATGATTTTTCAATTTAGATAGATATGATTCCTGTCGATACATTATCACTTTGCCTACTGGCAGCTATTCTGACACCGCTTTCTGCGGGGTTATTCTTGCTGTTTGGAGCCCGTTTTAGCCAGTTAAGCCTACGCGCAGTTAGCGTGATAGGCTTTGCCACACCTCTGATCATCGCTCTGGCGCTTTACAGCCAGTTTGAGCCATCGTTGGTCGGTGGCTACAATTTTGAACTGCGTCTTGCTACTGGTTTGGAATCAGTCGGGATTTACTTGCACCTCGGTTTGAATGGTATCTCTATGCCGCTCTTCATGTTGGCTGGTGTCGTTGGCTTTGCTGCTGGAATGTATGCCATGTTCTCCAAGGCAGAACGTCCCCATCTTTATCTCGCGCTGTTGTTGTTTATGCTCGGCGGTTTAATGGGCACCTTTGCTTCAGTTGATATTTTCTTCTTTTACTTCTTCCACGAGTTCGCCCTGATTCCGACATTCATTATGATAGGTGTATGGGGCGGTGCTGGTAAGCGTGGTGCGGCGATCGAAATGACGATTTATCTGACGCTTGGTGCGTTGTTGTCGCTAATCGGGCTGATTGCACTGTATGTGCAGAGTGGTGCGGATTCGTTCTCATTGATTACGCTGCGTGAGTATTTAGCGGCGCAACCCATTGCCGACACTGTGCAAAACAACATTTTCGCACTATTGCTGTTTGGTTTTGGGATTTTGGTATCACTCTTCCCGTTCCACAGTTGGGCCCCTAAGGGCTATGCGACTGCGCCAACAGGTACTGCGATGCTGCACGCGGGTGTGCTCAAAAAATTTGGCCTGTATGGTCTGTTGCAGATTGCAGCACCATTGCTGCCTGCAGGGGCAGCCCATTGGTTCCCTTGGATTGTATGGCTTGCGCTGGGTAACATCATTATTATCGGTCTGATCACAATGGCTCAGAAAGATGTGAAGATGATGCTAGGTTACAGTTCGGTTATGCACATGGGCTATGCTTTTCTCGGGATCGCAACCTTTTCAGTTGTCGGCATCGGAGGTGCGTTGTTGATGATGATCGCACACGGCCTCTCAGTTGCTCTGTTGTTCATGCTTTCGACTTGTATTTACCACCGTAGCCAGACTTTCGATATGTCATCGATGGGTGGTCTCGCGACCAAGGCGCCAGTCTTGGCGGCCTTCTTCGTGGCGGGCACGATGGCGAGTATCGGTCTGCCGGGCTTCGGTAACTTCTGGGGTGAATTTACTATCTTTGCTGCCTTGGCCGAAACAGAGATGACACGATGGATCGTGGCACCTGCTGCGCTCGGTATTATTATTTCTGCGATCTATGGACTGCGGGCAGTCGCAAACATTTTTTTTGGTAAGCCGACCGAGGCCTTTGCTGAACGTTTAAAGAGCGACGACATTGTGGATCTTAAACTGCATGAGCGCGTGCCAGCACTTGTCTTGGTCATTTCACTGATCGTTGTCGGTATTTACCCACGTCTGCTATCCGATGGCGCGAATCGCGAATTATCTGAAATTTCAAGTTATTCAAATAAAAGCACTTTGCCAGTCATTGAAGTCAATGCGGCGCTTCCTCAAACAGTCGAAGTACATAAGGAGGTTACACACTAATGAACGAGCTTCTCGCCGAATTTCTGCGCAGTTTCACTGCGACAAACGACTGGGCAGCAATTGCTCCCGAAATCATGTTGGCGGTGCTCGCCCTTGGCCTGCTTGGAGCTGAGATGGTGTTGCCACGGTCCCAGCAGCGGCTCATCCCGCGTCTTGCGATTTGGGGACAAGTCCTCGTCCTGGTTGTGGCACTATGTAGCTCCGCTTATTATACTGTCGAGGGAGAGACCTTTTTCAGTGGCATGATCGCACAGACAGATGTGACGCAAATGATGCGAGCTTTTTTCTTGGTAAGTTCAATTCTCGTCTGCTATCTCGGCAAGATCTACTTATCAAAGCAAAAGCTGCCGCGCACTGAATTCTTCCACTTGGTGATTATCATTGCAGCAGCGATGATGCTGCTGGTGCAGAGCGCCAATTTTGTGATGCTGTTCGTGGCGCTCGAGGCCGTAACGATCGCATTTTATGTGTTGGTTGCTTATTGCCGCACTAGTTCGTTATCGCTCGAAGCGGGCTTGAAATATTTGATCCTCGGTGCGCTTAGTTCGTCAATTTTGTTGTTCGGTATTGTGCTACTTTACGGAGTAGCGGGTAATCCTGAGTTGAGCTTCCCCAGTTCTGATTCACTCAATTTTGAAGCGTTAAAGACTTTTATCGCGATACATCAGGATCATCTATTGGTGCGCATCGGAGCCATTCTGGTCATTGCTGGTATTTGTTTTAAGATTGGTGCCGTACCGTTTCAAATTTGGGTGCCTGACGTTTATCAAGGTGCTCCCACTCCTGTGACTGCGTATCTTGCCATTGCGTCGAAGGCAGCTGGCTTTATTGTATTACTGCAGCTGTTGACGGGGCCGTTTATTGCTTTGGCTTCGTTCCTGATCCCAGTGCTGTCGTTTATCGCAGCAGCCACCATCCTGTTTGGTAATTTCGCGGCGGTGCGTCAGCGCAATGTCAAACGCCTAATGGGACTTTCGGGCATTGCACATGCTGGTTACCTTCTTGTTGGTGTGGTAGCAGCACTCAGCATTCCAGAAGCAAAATATGCAGTGATTTTCTATCTCGTAACTTATCTGCTAGCGTCATTTGCAGTCTTTGCCGTGATGTCGCATATGGCTGGTTCTGATGATGCCAACCAAGAGCTTGAAAATTACGAGAACCTTGCGCGCAAGCGTCCGTTCCTCAGTGGTGTGCTTGCGGTTGGCTTAGGTTCATTGGCTGGTATTCCGCCATTAGGTGGCTTCATTGGTAAGCTGTTCATCTTTATCGCAGCTTACAAAGCCGGCCTATACGGCCTATTGGGAATTTCCGTATTTGGTGTGGTGATCTCGATCTACTACTACTTTGGTTGGGTGCGCACAGTGTATTTCTCTGATTCAAAGGATGACGCAACCGAAATTGCCGGATCGCTCCGCAACTGCGATCGCGTAGTGCTGGGTGCGCTCGTTTTTGCGACGGTTTTGGTCGGAATCTTCCCAGGGGTGTTACCGATCATTCCGTAAACCACGGACTAATTTAAAACGAAAAGCCGAGCTCATGATGAACTCGGCTTTTTTGGGTCACCTTAGAGTTAAATAGAGTTGAGGCGTAGGTGCTTGGATCGAAGTATTTCTTGGCACATTGCTTGTGGCAATCTTGCGTGTGGTGTTGCCGATAATTTTGTAAGCCACCGTCTCGTTTACGTTTTCCCTTCGTGCTTGGTTCCAGTGTGTGTTCGCTTGGACATTTGGCGGTGCGTGGTGTAGCTTAGAAGTAATTATCATGAACCTTTTCTTGGTGCTTCTGCTCTTGCTGATGACCTCCAGACTAATGGGGGAATTGGCTAGCCGTGCTAAACAGCCACCATTGGTCGGCGAGTTAATCGCTGGTATTCTAATTGGCTTTGTGGCATTGCAGGTTCCGGCATCGCCATTTCGCGACTTGGTGCAGGATCATTCCTTTCAGGTACTGTTAGATTTGGGGATCTTTTTCCTGATGTTACTAGGCGGTACGGAACTGCGGGTACGTGAGTTTGGTAACGTTTCGGGGCGTTCTTTTGTGATCGCGCTATGTGGAATGTTGCTGCCTCTGGTTACTGGTGTATGGCTGGGATTGCGGATTTTTCCTGAATCAGAGATGAAATTGGCGCAGTGTTTGTTTCTCGGAACTGCGCTTTCGATCACAGCGGTACCAGCGTCGATCCGTGTTCTTATGGACCTCGATAAATTGCACACTCAAGTCGGCCGTACTATAGTTTCGGCCGCGGTCATCGACGACTTATTGAGCCTGATACTTCTGGCTGTATTGACTGGTGTGCTGAGTAATGAGGGGCGTCTGGATTTGTTCTTGGGATTTATGATCTTCGGGAAAGCTTGTGTCTTTTTGGGCATTACCTTCCTGATCGAAAAGTATCTGGCACCTCGCGTACGATCGATCGTGACGCAATTCAAGTCTGAAGAATTTGGTTTTTCCTCTCTCTTGATTGCCGGTTTTGCCTATGCGGTATTTGCCGAGTTGCTTGGTTTACACTTCATCGTTGGCGCTTTTACCGCCGGACTGTTGTTTGAGCAGAAATATGCTGGGCATGACATCTACAAGGATGTGAAGGGTAAATTGAATTCAGTAACGCTTGGGTTTATGGCTCCTGTGTTCTTTGCCTCGATCGGTCTGAATTTGAACCTCGAAGCCTTTACCGCGATTCCCGGAGTCGCCTGCCTTTTAATATTGGTTGCACTATTGACGAAAGTACTGGGCGCCGGCGTCGCTGCTCGAATCACAGGCTATACAAATCAGGACGCCGCGATCATTGGTGTGGGCATGAGTAGTCGTGGCATGGTCGAGATCATCATTGCGAATATTGCGCTGCAAGCGGGCTTGTTCACTGTGCCGCAGGACGCGCCGGTGGTGACTTATATGTTTTCAGCAGTTGTGGCTATGGCGATCGCAACAACCGTCCTGACGCCGATTGCCCTAAAATGGATGTTGCCGCGGCAGAGGTAGGTTGGAGCCTCCAGATTTGGAGGCTCCAGGGAACTGAACTGTTACGCCTTCAGCGCATGATCCAGATCGGCTAGCAGGTCTTCGATGGCTTCGATGCCGACGGAGAGGCGCACGAAGTCGGCGGTTACGCCGGTGGATTGTTGCTGTTCCTGGGTGAGTTGTTGGTGCGTGGTGCTGGCCGGGTGAATTGCGAGCGACTTCGCATCACCGATGTTAGCTAGGTGACTGAAGAGTTCTAGGCTATCGATGAACTTGCGTCCAGCTTCGAGGCCGCCTTTGAGGCCGAAGCCAACGAGTCCGCCGAAGCGGTCGTTGTCGAAATATTTCTCAGCGGCCGCGTGGTGCGCGCTCTTACTTAGCCCCGGGTAGTTGACCCAACTCACGGCTTCATGGCTTTCTAGGAATTGGGCGACCTGGAGTGCATTGGAGCAGTGGCGCTCCATGCGTAGGTGGAGCGTTTCGAGGCCTTGGATGTGCAGGAATGAGTTGAACGGGGAGGTGCAGTTGCCGGTGTCGCGTAGCCACTGTAGACGCATTTTCATGATGTACGCGATGTTGGCACCGCCGGCTGGTTCGAAGGCTTTGAACACATCCCAATGCACCAGGCCGTGGTAACTCGCGTCGGGCTCGGTGAACTCCGCAAAGCGTCCACTGCCCCAATCGAAATTCCCACCGTCGACGACGATGCCACCGATGCTGGTGCCGTGTCCTCCGATATACTTCGTGAGGCTGTGAATGACGATATTAGCGCCGTGCTCAAGTGGACGACAGATCATCGGCGAGGCAACGGTATTATCAATGATGAGTGGGATCTTTGCTGCGCGGGCGGCAGCAGAGACTTCTGCAAAGGGGAAAATGTTGAGCTTTGGGTTGCCGACGGTGTCGCCGTAAATGGCTTTGGTTTTTTCGTCAATCAATGGCTCGAAGCTGGAGGGATCTTCGGCGTCGGCGAAGCGCACTTCGATACCGAGCTTTGGTAGTGTGTATTTAAAAAGTGTATACGTGCCGCCGTAAAGTTGCGTGGACGAGACGATGTTATCACCAGTGCCGGCGATGTTGAGAATAGCGCTGGTGATGGCTGCCTGGCCACTGGCATGGGCGAGAGCTGCGACACCACCTTCGAGAGCTGCGACACGCTTTTCAAGCACGTCTGTAGTGGGATTCATGATGCGGGTATAAATGTAGCCGAGCTCTTCGAGGCCGAAGAGTTTAGCGGCATGGTCGGTGTCCCGAAACATATAACTGGTGGTCTGGTAAATAGGGACGGCGCGTGAGCCTGTCTCTGCGTCTGGTGTGTGGCCTGCGTGGAGTGTGAGGGTGCCGAGAGCGGGTGTTTTTTGGTCTGTCATCGCTTGAGTGAAGTTGTGGATTTGTGATTGAGAGTTGAGTATTTGAGTTGAGAGAGGTCGGAGATCTGCCAAGATGCCCTGCTAAGCTAAGCAAGCGTAGCGGGCAGATGCGTGAAAATTACTGAGTGTTAGTCATACGGTCCTTGCTTTAGTGGCGTCCCACGAGAGGCCGACTTTCTCTAGGAAACGTGCGGCTTCTTCGAGAAATGCGTTGTCAGGTGACGTTTCACGCAGGAGGTGTTTGTATTCACGTAGCGCGTTGCCAAGCTGGCCTTCAGCAACAAAAGTACGTGCGAGTTGCTTGCGTTTTTCGATGAGATCTGGACGTTTTTCGAGGACATCTTGTAGTATATCGATCAGCTGTATGTTGGTAAATAGCGAGTTCTCTGGACTATCGGAAAGGTCGATTCGATTGACGAGGGCGGCTTTCGGCTCCCATGCATTAGGCCAGCGTTCAGACATGCCAGTCCACATCTTGGTGGGTTCCGCGATAGAATAAGCAAATGCAGCGCTGAGGGTGATTTCGACCAGAATTAGCAATGAGCATCCCATAGTCCAGAGCTCTTTACCAGCGGTGCCCATGCCATAGATGAGGCGTCCTAGGGCGGTAACAACTAAAGCGACAATCATTGGTAGAGCGACGTATAGGTAGTGATCCTCGTGCGCTAGGGCCTCGTTAATAAAATAGCCGTTCTGACTGATGCCATATACAATGAGCGCTAGGTAGCTACAGAGCCCGAGTAGGATCGCTCGACTCCACTTTTTCTTGATGTTAAAAGCGAGGAGAATGAAAAACGGCACGAATAATAGGAACGGCATCAGATTCATTCCAGCACCGGTTTCGTAATTGGCGTTGTTGTCGAATTGATGAAAGAGCGCGTTGTTCATGGGCAAGAGTGCTTGCTTGGTGAAGTGAGCCATGTTTTGCCCTGCGTGATTGAGCCGTTCTGAGCGACTGACTGGATCAACTCCTTCTACGTTGGGGTTTTCGGCGTTGATCCACAGGCCTAAAAAAAGGCATAGGCAGAGTAGTGGTAGTAAGCGATTAAAGGAATCGAGATGTATCGATCGTTTTCTATAAAGGATGACCAGCCCAAGAATAATTGGGATGGCAAATGAGGCAGGGTGTACTACGCAGGCTATGGTCGTGAGCGCAATGGAAACGATGTAGTCGCGCCCGTTGCGGTTGCGAATGCCAAAGTAGAGCGCACTCAATATAAAGATCAACGCGATGATCTCGCCGCGGTAACCAGCCCAAAAGAGTGTCTGAATTGTTGCTGGATGGAGTGCGAAAATCAGGGTGGCTGAAAACGCGGCGGGGAATTTAAGCATCTCAAGATTTTTGAGGAGCAGCACGGTTGCGCATAGATGCAGAAGAATATTGATGCCTCGGTGAACTGTTGCAGTGGGCAGTGGAATAGCTTGTTCGAGAAAGTAGCTGCTGATGGCAATCGGGTTGTTTTGGCGAATGCTATCCAGCGTCCATGCTTGTTGCCAGTTGTCCATCGTTTGAAAGGCACTACGTTCGACGGAATCGAAGTCGGACCAAAGCACATCCGATATGAGTAGTGGGCTGAATACCAAGATGACTAAAGTAATGAGTGCAAAATAGTCACGTAGGCGTGCTGGTTGCCGAGAGTTAGTTATACTTCGCCTGCGTCGCGTGTCTGGCTTTTTTTTGGAGGGAGGAATAATTAAGTTTCCCGTGCGCGGCTTACGCGCTTCAGTGTTTTTAGGCTGGGGCATGCTTAGTGTAGGATCTGGATGGAGTCCCGATTGAGAGATTTGCCACGGCGCTTCACGGCTTGAGCCAATGCTTCCAGATCAATCTGAGCAGCGGCAACTATGTTGTTACGAGCAAACCAGCCGCGGTTGGTTTCTATCGCGATGAGTACTTGTTGACTGCGGGAAGGTACGCTATTTTCATCGTAAGGGTAAAGCGCATGTATCTCGAGCAAACGCCCGGTTGCATCAAAATAGCCGATATCCAGAGGAATGCTGGTGTTACGCATCCAGAAGGAAC
Organism: Opitutia bacterium; assembly: GCA_018663485.1. Classification (GTDB taxonomy): domain Bacteria; phylum Verrucomicrobiota; class Verrucomicrobiia; order Opitutales; family Coraliomargaritaceae; genus Lentimonas. The sequence continues at coordinate 8,244 of JABJQI010000050.1, read as the reverse complement.
GCGGATTAGGCTGTTTAAATAAAAACAGCATACCGTGGTCGGTTGGCATCGATTCGCGGTGCATCAGGCCTTTGCTTTGCTCGCTTTGAGTGAGTGCGAGTTGCAGTTGTAGGTGTTTGCCGTCGATCGAAATTGGAAAATAGGTGTCGCTGGACTCAGGCTCGCTCACCAGCTCTTGCCGGTCACAGGCAATGAGCAGCAGGAACAGGGCGAGTGTAATCAGTAAGCGGTAGAGCGATTTCATAGAGATTCGATTATTAAGTCGAAGCGTGACAGATCAGTTGGGATGAAGAAGAATTATAACTCAACTATCTGAAATGAAAAGTAAATCCTCAGTTATCCGTATACTCTATGCTGCCTCGGAGCAGTCTGCCGATATTTTCTACCTGACGAAGGTCTTTGTTCCCGACCCATTCTTGTGCTTCATTGTCGGCGGGCGCTCGACCGCAGTAGTCAATCGTTTAGAGTATAGCCGAGTCCGCGCGCAATCGATTTGTGATGAAGTGCTGCTGTTGGAGACGGTTCAGAGGCAGGTGGCAAAGGCCTTTCGGATTGAGCTATCGGCGGTGGGGCCAGCGGAAATGATGCGTTATTTTGCAAAGTTGAACAAGGCGCGTGAACTGGAAGTGCCTGAAGATTTCCCTTCAGTGTATTTTGCCAAGCTGTTAGCAGCGGGCATGCAGGTACAGGTCGGTGCAGATCCCTTTTTTCCAGCTCGTGAGTTAAAGAGCGATGCTGAGGCCAAGGCATTGCGACAGGGTAATGCTGCGAGCGCGGCCGGTATTCGCACGGCAGAGAGAGTGTTACGGGCATCGAAGATTGTCGGTAAGTGCCTCAAATACGAAGGGCGCACGCTCACTTCCGAGTGGCTGCGTAGGATGATTGATCAGGCTTGCTTGTCGAAAGGCGCAGTGGCGCGCAATACGATTGTGGCTGGCGGTAAGCAGGGCTGTGATCCTCACGAAGGCGGGCATGGGCCGCTTAAATCGAATGACTTAATTATCGTCGATGTGTTTCCGCGTGTGCAAAAGACCGGCTACCATGGTGATATGACCCGTACTTTTTTAAGAGGCCGTGCGAATGATGCACAGCGAGCACTTGTCGGAGCCGTTCGTGATGCGCAACTCGCGGCCTTAGCAAAAGTGAAAGCCGGTGTCAGCGGTGCAACAGTGCACGCCGCCGCTGCCCAGCTATTTGATGATCGTGGGTTTTTAACTGAGCGTCGCGGCGAAGGCTTTGTAGGATTTATACATTCGACTGGACATGGACTCGGATTAGAAGTGCATGAGACCCCGCGTGTGTCACCGACAGCTAGACGTTTACGTAAGGGCCAAGTGATTACGATTGAACCTGGATTGTATTATCCAGAGGTCGGTGGATGCCGGATCGAAGATGTCGTGCGTGTGACTAAGGAGGGCAGTGAAATGCTCTCGTCGATGCATTATAAATGGGAGCTTCGCTGATTCTACAGCAATTAAGGCTTAGCAATTCGAAGTTAATTTGGGTTGATCTAAACCACCGCGCGCCGAAAATAAATCAGCAGTCTGTGCTGTTTATTTGTTTCTCGCTCGTATGATCAATAAACGAGTGTGTTCTTGTTTCTTTTAGGCGTTTCATGCGATGTTTAATGCTAATTGAAAATGAAGAATTCACATTCTGATCGATAGTGCTCAGTTGCTGTCGTCTTCAAGTAGATTCTCGCTCAACTTGTTGAGTGTCGGTAGGATTTTTGAATCAATTCACGTTGATTAGATAATTAATAAAATCGGAATGACTATTGATTCCATGGACATTTTTCTAATGCCATTGCCATACCGCAAGTATCGGTTAAGCCCGCAAAAGCAAGTCCTGCACCGATGAACCCTGGCACTATCAAAAAGACGGAGTGGAGAAATACCCCTGCGAGCGTGCCGCAGAAAACGAGCAGTCCAGCTGCGATGCGAACTTGTCGCTCAATTGAAATAGCTCCCTTGCCATAGGCTATGTCGAGCCCAGCGTTGATTGCCGCAAGTGTGCCGCCTTCGACGACGATCGCTTGTGTATGGCCAGCGGCGTTTAACTGATCGGCGGCGATGCTGGCGCGTTTGCCGCTTTGGCAGAGAATGTAAACAGGTGTATCGATGCCTTCGGATTGGCAATAGGCTGCGGCGTCTAGTCGACTCAGTGGCTGGAGCATCGCACCGATAACATGTGCAGACTTAAACTCAGCAGGGGTGCGCACGTCGATGAGGTTGCCGCCGGTGGATATGATTTCGGAAAGGGCAGAGGCTTTGATCTTGTGTTTGCTCATAGGAGAAAGGCTACGGGGCTATGGGTTGATATTCAAGCTCACTGCGTTTTTTGTAGGCTACTTCTGATTTTAATTAGGATTGTTAGCGTAGCTTGACCTCATTCGACAAGATGCGCAGATATTTCTACAGAATTTGTGAATCTTTCCGTCTAAAACGCTTGGCGATTTCGATTTCTGCGCTTTAATCCCGCACTTCGCTTTTTTTATTTTAATTTAATTCACTTTCATACTCAAGACTATGCAAAAAAACGCACTCCTCTCCGTTAGCGATAAGTCAGGCCTCGTGCCTTTCGCTAAAGCACTCGTCGAGCAGCACGGTTACCGTCTGCTCTCCACTGGTGGCACTGCCAAGCTGCTTGAAAAAGAGGGTATTCCAGTCACTGAAGTCAGCGATTACACTGGCTTCCCTGAAATGATGGAAGGGCGGGTTAAGACGCTGCACCCGAAAATTCACGGTGGTCTTCTTGCTCGTCGCGACAAGGCAGACCACATGGATGCCGCTGCTGAGCACGGCATCGACATGATCGATCTCGTCGTCGTCAACCTCTATCCGTTCGAAGCAACCGTTGCTAAGCCAGACGTTACCTTCGAACTCGCGATCGAGAATATCGACATCGGCGGCCCTTCAATGCTGCGCTCGGCGGCAAAAAACCATGCGTCGGTTTCCGTCGTGGTCGATGCCGCCGATTACGATCGCGTGCTTGCTGCGATGGGCGACGATGCAGCGCTCACCACCTTGCGACGCGAACTCGCGCTGAAGGTATTCCAACGCACATCGACTTACGACGGAGCGATTGCGAAATATCTCGAAGGTCAGGCCAACGAGCCGAACCTTGGTGACATTTCTGGCATCCCATCCGAGTTGGACATTCAACTCCCTCAAGTGAAGAGCCTCCGCTACGGCGAGAATCCGCATCAAAAGGCTGCTCTCTATGGCAGTTTCTTTGATTGCTTCGAGCAACTTCAAGGCAAGGAGTTAAGCTTCAACAATATCATCGATATCACTGCGGCGACTTACTTGATTGGCGAATTTCAAAAGCCGACTGTTGCGATCCTCAAGCACACCAACCCTTGCGGTGTCGCGAGCGCAGACACACTCGTCGAAGCTTGGGAACAGGCATTCGTCACCGATCAACAAGCACCGTTCGGTGGCATCATCGTAGTCAATCAGACCATGGACGCCGATCTCGCTGCGATCATCGCGAAGATATTTTGCGAAGTGATCATTGCGCCAGACTTCACACCTGCAGCACTCGAAATCTTCGGCAAGAAAAAGAATCTGCGCCTGATGACAGTCAAAGGCACTTTGCCTGCGGATTCCTTGCAAGAGATGCGTTCCGTTGTTGGCGGCGTGTTGATCCAAGATCGTGATACGATGCCAGACCGTCCAAGCGACTGGAAGGTCGTTTCTAAACGTCAGCCAACGGCCGAAGAAATGCGCGCATTGATCTTCGGTTGGAATGTCGTCAAGCACGTGAAGTCAAACGCCATCGTCTATGCAGGTTGCGAGCGTACCCTCGGCGTCGGCGCTGGTCAGATGTCCCGTGTTGATAGCTCCAAGATCGCTGTTTGGAAAGCTGGCGAAGCAGGTCTTGACCTCGCCGGATCAGTCGTCGCGTCCGATGCCTTCTTTCCATTCGCCGACGGTCTGATCGCCGCTGCTGAAGCCGGAGCAAACGCAGCGATCCAACCTGGTGGCTCTGTGCGCGACGATGAAGTGATCGCCGCTGCCGATGAACGCGACATGGTGATGGTCTTCACCGGTAAACGTCACTTCAAGCACTAAGCTCGACGCCTCATTTGATAAATCAAAAAGCCGAGTGGAAACGCTCGGCTTTTTTGTTTTAACGTGAACTTGGATTGCTTAACGAAGTCCAATTGATCAATATCCACACCTATGAAAATGACTTGCTGTTGGTTCGTGCTCCTCTGTGAGGTTTTACTCTGGTCTTCCGGTTGCACGACTGTGCCGCAAACGGGCCGCTCAGCGTTACACTTGGTGCCTTCGAATCAGCTCGCATCGATGTCGGCATCGCAGTTTGGGCAACTCAAGCAACAAACGCCTATTTCTCGTGATCCAGCGTACAATTCGATGGTGCGCCGCGTGGGGGAACGGATCGCGTATGTGGCGGGGGCAGACATGCCGAATGCGCAGTGGGAATTTGTGGTGTTCGACGATGACGCGCAGATTAATGCCTTTGCGATGCCAGGTGGTAAAGTCGCGGTTTATACCGGTATTTTTAAAGTTGCCAAGACCGACGCTGATCTTGCCATTGTGATGGGGCATGAGGTGGCCCACGTTGCCGCGGGCCACGGCAATGAGCGCATGACTCAACAGTTGTTGACTGCGGGCGGTGCCTTAGCACTGCAACTCGGCACCTCTGAGATGAACAGCGATCAACGTGCCTTGCTTATGGCTGTGTATGGTGCGGGTGCCTCGGTCGGAGTGATGCTGCCATATAGCCGTTACCACGAGTGTGAGGCCGACGAAATTGGCCTAATCTACGCCGCCAAGGCAGGCTATGACCCACGCACTGCGATTCCTTTTTGGAAACGTATGGCCGCGCAGAGTAACGGAGCCCCACCGGATTTTTTATCCACCCACCCCGCAGATTCGACCCGTATTCGTAAGCTCAATGAGTTAATGCCCAAAGCGATGCAGGTATATCAGAATCGCTAGCCGCACTGTGGTCGCTTAGCGAGTGACGCCTTTGGCGAATCAATGTGAGGAGTGGTAGTGCGGGAAGTGTGCTGCAGGCATTGCTACGCTATCTTCGATAGAGCTCCGTTCTACCTTTTCTTTCACCATTCTGAATCAGAGGGAAGTCTTCGGAATAAGCACAGGCAGGAATGTCAACGGTACATCTATAGCTCTGGCGCTCCAAGTGCACACACTGTGATGGGGCATTTCATCAATCAATCAGTCGCTGATCAACGTTGACTCAATTCGGCATGTTTATTGAGTGCGTAGTTTGCTTTGCGCCGTAGTCATTTTTTAACAGCGGCAAATCCACCTCATTTTTTTATTATGTCACAAGTTCGCGTTCGTTTCGCTCCAAGTCCCACTGGGTTTTTCCACATCGGTAGTGCCCGCACTGCATTATTCAATTGGCTGTATGCACGCCATACGGGGGGCACGTTTGTGCTGCGTATCGAGGATACGGATAAGGAGCGCAATACGGACGAGTCGCTGCAGGTGTTGCTCGATGGGATGCGCTGGATGGGTATGGAATGGGACGAAGGCCCAGAGGTAGGCGGCGAATACGGCCCGTATTTCCAGAGCCAACGTCAGCCGATTTACGACGAATACCTGAAAAAATTGCAGGATGCAGGGCGCACCTACGAGAGGGACGGGGCGATTTGGTTCAAACTCGAAGGCGAGCGCTACACCGAGTATGACGATTTCAAAGAAAAAGAAATCGAGAAGGTGAAGGCCGCTCCTGTGGTGATTGACGACGCGGTGCGTGGTCGTGTGGAGCGTGCCGAGGAGTTGGACTTCGTGATCGTTCGTAAGGATGGCAATCCAGTGTTCCACTTCGTGAATGTGGTGGATGACATCGCAATGGGCATCACGCACGTGATTCGTGGCGAAGACCATTTGTCGAATACCAGCAAGCACGTTGAGCTGTTTAATGCTTTCGGCGTGACGCCACCTGTGTTTGCCCACATTCCGCTGATCCTCAAAGAGTCGGGTCCTGGTAAAATGAGCAAGCGCGACAAGGGTGCATTGATCGAAGAATACGAGCAGCGCGGCTTCTTGGCTAATGCGGTGCGTAACTACATTTCGCTGCTTGGCTGGAATCCAAAGGACGAGCGCGAGAAGATGGACATCGATGAGATCATCGAGCTGTTCGACTTTCCAGGAATCAACAAAGGCAACTCTCGCTTTGATGAGAAGAAACTGTCTGCGCTCAACACTGAGTATCTTCGTGAAATGAATGTGGAAACCTACGCATTTTTGGCACGCCCAATTTTGCACACTGCGGGCGTGATCGAAGAGGACGCGGATGAGGATTACATTCAATCCGTATTGACGCTTTGCCAAGGCAAGGCGCGCTCGCTCGACGAGTTGCCTGAGTTCTGCCGCTACTTCTTTAGCGATGAATTTGCTCTGGATGAAAAGACGGGCAACAAGATCGCCAAGAAGGCAGACCCGAAGGAGCTGCTCGGCGAGATCGTGCCAGTGCTTGAGGCGACTGACTTTGATGCGGATGCCTTGCAAGCGGCGCTGGAAGCACATGCCGAATCGAAGGACGTCAAGGTCTTCGCATATTTCCCTGCACTGCGTTATGCATTGAGCGGCAAGGGCGGCGGCCCTGACTTGATGCCGATGTTGGTTGTGCTCGGTAAAGAGCGCGTGCTTGCTCGCTTGAAGGCATTTATCGCTTAATTTCTTAACTACCAGACCTGTTGGACTGGCTGCATTTTCACGATTCATCTTCTTTAACTCTTATGTCAGACGCTACAGATACGCCGACCGATTTTATCCGCCAAATGGTGGCTGCCGATGTGGCAGCTGGTAAACACGATGGACGTGTGCAAACACGCTTCCCGCCTGAGCCAAATGGCTATTTACAGATTGGCCATGCGAAGGCGCTGTGCCTGAATTTTAGCATCGCTGAGGAGTTTGGCGGGCTGTGCAACCTGCGCTTTGACGATACCAATCCTGAGAAGGAGAGCGACGAGTTCGTCCGTGCTATCGAAGAAGACATCGCATGGTTGGGCTTTAAATGGGCGAAGATCTGTTTCGCCAGTGATTATTTTGAGCAACTTTTCGAATGGGCGATCAAGCTGATCGAATCCGGGGATGCCTATGTCGAGGAGCTGTCGTTCGACGAAATGCGTGACTATCGTGGCTCAATCACCGAGCCAGGCCGTCCGAGCCCACATCGTGAGCGTCCAATCGCAGAAAGTGTGGATCTCTTTCAACGCATGCGTGCGGGGGAGTTTGCCGATGGCGAGAAGGTGCTACGCGCCAAGATCGACATGACGCATCCGAACATGAACATGCGCGACCCAGTGATGTATCGTATCAAGCGCATGCATCACCACCGCGTGGGGGATCAGTGGTGCATCTACCCGAGCTACGATTTTACTCATGGCCAAAGTGATTCGCTTGAAAAAGTTACGCACTCGCTGTGCTCCTTGGAGTTTCAAGACCACCGACCGCTCTACGATTGGTTTATTGAAAAACTCGACATTTTCCCGTCCAAACAGACCGAGTTTTCGCGCTTAAACATGACCTATACGGTGGTGAGTAAGCGTAAGCTGCGCGAATTGGTCGAAGGCAATTTCGTCGATGGTTGGGATGATCCGCGCATGCCGACACTGTCTGGCATGCGTCGCCGTGGTTATCCGGCAGCTGCAATTCGTAAGTTCTGTGAGACCGTCGGCATTACCAAAGTCAATTCGACCAGCGATGTAGCGCTGCTTGAACATGCGGTACGTGCCGAACTGAACAGCACCTCGATCCGCCGTATGGCGGTATTCAATCCGCTCGAAATTAAGATTACCAACTGGCCTGAAGGTAAAGTGGTTGAAGTCGATGGGGTGAACAATCCTGAAGACGAGTCGGCCGGCACGCGAAAGATTCCATTCTCGGGGCGTCTATACATCGAGCAGGACGACTTCAAGGAAGAGGCGAATCGCAAATTTTTCCGCCTGAAGAAGGGCGGCGAAGTGCGTTTACGTAATGGTTACATCATTAAGTGCGACGACGTCGAAAAGGACGCCGATGGCACGATCACGAGGCTGCTTTGCACAGTCGATCACGACACGTTGAACAAGAATCCTGAAGACCGCAAGGTGAAGGGTGTCATTCATTGGGTGAGTGCCGATCACGTGGTGAAAACCCCGATTCGCTTGTTCGACCGCTTATTCACCGAAGAGCATCCAGAAGCCGATAAGGAGATTTCGTTCACTAAATATGTGAACCCAGAATCATCAACAGAAGT
>JABJQI010000143.1 GCA_018663485.1 Opitutia bacterium | reverse complement strand
GCAAGTATCCCGTTTTCGTGCTTGTTTCGTGGGGGGAAGCTGTTTTCATCGCGCGTTTTCTCATGAAGCGAACACATAACTGCTCCCAACTCCGTAATTCTGACACTGGTTCCACCGTAACGCTTAGCGGCTGGGTGGATTCCGTCCGTGACCACGGCGGTATTCTTTTTGTTGATCTCCGCGATCGCGAAGGTTTGACCCAAATCGTTCTCGATCCATCGAATCAGGGCTTAGAGGCTCAGTTCGGCTCAATCAAGCCGGAGTCAGTGATCTCTGTCACTGGTAAGGTCGATCAGCGCTTTGGCGGCACTTCGAATGCGAAGCTCACGACGGGCGAGATTGAGGTCCACGCCTCGGAGCTGGAAATTTTAAATGTCTCAAAGACGCCGCCATTCCCCATGGATGATTCGGCGGACAAGGTCGGCGAGGATTTGCGCATGACCTATCGTTACCTCGACCTGCGTCGTGCCACCAACACGAAGATGTTGAAGATGCGCCACGCGACCAGCCGTGCGATCCGTAACTATCTGGATGATCAGGCATTCATCGAGGTCGAGACACCGATGCTATTTAAGAGTACACCTGAGGGGGCGCGTGAGTTCCTGGTGCCGAGCCGCATGAATCCGGGTGCTTTCTATGCGCTGCCGCAATCGCCGCAGCAGTATAAGCAAATGCTTATGGTTGCTGGTGTGGAGCGTTACTACCAGTTGGCGCGTTGTTTCCGTGACGAAGATCTGCGTGCAGACCGTCAGCCAGAATTCACTCAAGTGGACATCGAGCTGTCGTTCATCGACCGCGAAGACATGTATGCGTTGATCGAAGGTCTGATGACTAAGGTCTGGAAGGACGTCATCAATGTAGACATTCAAGCACCGTTCTTGCGCATGAGCTACTACGATGCGATGAACCGCTTCGGTGTGGATAAGCCTGATATGCGCTTCGACATGGAGTTGCAGGATTGCGGTGAAATTTTCGCTAAGTCCGGTTTTAAGGTATTCTCCGGTGCGATCAAGTCCGGTGGTGCCGTGAAAGCTGTGAACATGAAGGGTCTTGCGGATCTCACTCAAGGTGAGCTGCGTAATCTCGAAGACACTGCGAAGACACTCGGTGCCAAGGGCCTCGCCTTCATCAAGTGTGAAGGGGGCGAATGGAAGTCTCCGATCGTTAAGTTCTTCTCTGATGAGGAAAAGGCGGCGTTGACCGAGACTTTGAAGATTGAAGATGGTGACATCGTATTCTTCGCTGCGAGCGAGTGGGAGCGTGCCTGCACAATCCTCGGCCGCGTGCGTTTGGATGCGGCACAGCTGCTGGTGAAGCGTGGTAAGCTGACGATCGACCCGAACGATTACAAATTCCTTTGGGTGATTGAGTTCCCATTGATGATTTTTGATGAAGAGGCCGGTCGCTATGTTTCGTCGCACCACCCATTCACTTCGCCTGTGTTGGAAGACATTCCACTATTGGATTCCGATCCGAAGAAGGTCCGTGGTCAGCACTATGATCTCGTGCTGAACGGTGTGGAGCTCGGCGGCGGTAGTATTCGTATCCATCAGCCTGAGTTGCAGAAGAAGGTCTTCGAAGAGGTGCTGCAGATTCCAAAGGATTTAGTTGAGAGCCGTTTCGGCTATATGCTCAAGGCCTTTGAATATGGCGCACCGCCGCATGGTGGGATCGCTTTCGGTCTGGATCGTATGGTGACGATTTTGACACAGCGCACCAGTATCCGCGACGTCATCGCTTTCCCGAAGAATCAGAAAGGTCAAGAAATGATGACTTCGAGTCCTGGTATTGCGACGCCCGAGCAGTTGCGTGATCTGCACGTGAAGGCGGTATTACCGAAGAAGGAAGAGCCTAAGGCTTAACTCTTTTCAATAATAGTTTACTTTCAACTGGAACCCGGACGCTGATCCGGGTTTCTTTTTATCCACGCTGCTATGTTATCTAAAACCTTACTTCGTTCAATTCTTGGCCTTTTGTGTCTTTGCACACTGCAGGCGCAGATGACGCCGAGTGCGCCAGTGCAAAATTTTCGTCTACCTCGCTTTGGCGAGAATGGTTTTACGCAGTGGGTGCTGCAGGGGGGCAAGGGGATCTATGACAGTGCTGAGCAGATTCGGATCGAGAATATGGCACTGCGTGTTTATTCGGGTGACGAGCGCATGGCACTAGAAATGACCATGGATAGCCCAGAGGCGACGCTGTTCACTGCCGAGAATCGAGCGGTGTCGGACGGGCCGATTACGATCGTCGGGGCGAATTTTAAAGTGTCTGGCGTGGGCTGGACATGGAACGGCCTGACCAAGCAGATCGAGGTGAAGTTTGATGTGGTGGTCGAGTTTACTCAGGGCATGGCAGGTATGCTCACTGGTGCGGTTGTCCCAGAAGAGACCGTGGTTGAGCGGACTGAGATTCACAGCCGCAGCTTATTGTTGCATACCACAGCGGAGGCTTACCGTTTCACATTTACCGATTCGGTGCATGCCGCCTCAGGTGAGATGGATTTAAAAAGTGAAGTGCTGGTAGCAGTTGCGGATGCGCCGAAGGGCAAGGAGGGCGATGGCTCAACCGTCGCGGGGGGGACAATCGACTCAATTCGGCATCTGATTGCGACGGATCATGTTGTGATTCATCAAGGCGGCCACGTATTGAAGGCCGGCCATGCCGAGTTCAGGCTGCGTGAGCAGGCCGCTGAATTTACCGGCAACCCGGAAATATTGGCTGCCTCGGGGGCATATTTGAGTGGCGCGACGATTCGAAGTCAGGAGGGGCTAGTGTTTGTCACTGGTAATGCGGATGATGGCCGCGCGCAATTGATTGTATCGCAAGCGCAAGGACTAGGGATTTTAGGTGCCCAGGTCGAGAGTGCGGAGACAATTGTTCTGGCCGATTCGATTACGATGCGCGAGTTGGAGACGGGCAATCAATTTCTCTTTGATGGTTCAGTGGAAGTGATGTCAGGTTTGATGATCATGTATTCGAACCAGTTAACGTTATTTGCTGATCAACCGGTAAAGGGTGTGGCGACGACTGCGACGACCAGACTAGTGGCAGGTGATGCTGAGGTACTGAAAGTCGGAGAAGTGCGTCGCGTGCTGGCAGAAGGAGCCGTGCGTATTGAACAGGCCAACAAAGTCGCGACCAGTGATAAAGCGATTTTTTATCCGCAAGAGGAACGCGCTGAACTCTTTGGCTCTCCACGAGTGACTGATGGCGAGGTGATCATTACTGGCGATCGCATGGAGCTCAAGCCAGGCATCGCGGTAGTCTACAGCGATACGGATAAGCGCGTGAAAGTTGTTTTACCGGAGATAGCTGATTTGGGCTATGAGGATAGTCAGGCGTTGACGTTGGAGCCCAATCAGAGCCAGCAGCCACCACAAAAAACACAAACACAGCAAGCACCAGGGAGTGAAACAGTGGTAGAATCAAAAACGCTGCGCATGATTGAAGAAACTGACAAGACCCTGTTTCGCTTTACGGAGTCGGTTTCGGTGAGTGGCACGAATGTACACGCGCTTTGTGAACGTTTGGATGTGACTGCTGTTGCAGTGCAAGTTGCTGAGACCAAAGAGTCGCAGTTGGAGGTGCAGACAATTGAGGCATTTGATAATGTCGTGTTTAAGCAGACTGGCCGAGTGGCCACTGGCGATCTGGCAACGATTCGGCCAATCGAAGGTAAGGTGGTGCTAGAGGGCAATGCAGTGGTGACAGATGAGATGGGTAAAGTTTCAGGGCATCGCATGATATTATTGCAGGGGCAACGCCGAGCCATTGTCGAAGGTGATCGTTCTACTGGCAAACGCGCGACGATGACGCTGCCGGAGATGAAGCCTCGCTCTAAATAAATTTAAAGCAGGATTGGATTGCGGTGTGTTGATCAAGCAGTTTTGCTATTGCTGATATGGATGATGCTTCAGTGCCTTCGAAGATTGAAACCCGCCAGCTAGTTCGGGAATACGGAAAACGCCGCGTCGTAAATGACGTGGATATTAATGTCAGTGCGGGCGAGATCGTCGGACTGCTCGGGCCGAATGGCGCAGGTAAGACGACGACCTTCTATATGGTGGTGGGGTTGATCGCCGCGACCTCTGGCCAAGTGTTTCTGGATGGTGAGGATCTGACAGCGTTACCGATGTATCGTCGTGCCCGCCGTGGCATAGGCTATCTGCCGCAGGAAGCCTCGGTCTTTCGGAAGATGACTGTGGAGCAAAACATCCGCGCGATTGCCGAAACCCTGCCGTTGAGCAAGGCCGAGCGAGAAGCGTCGGTCGAAGAGCATCTCACGGAGCTTGGCTTGCAGCATCTGGCCAATCAAAAGGCTTACACTTTGAGTGGTGGTGAACGTCGTCGTTTGGAGATTTCTAGAGCGCTGGTCACACGGCCTAAGTTTTTGCTTATGGATGAGCCTTTTAGTGGGGTCGACCCAATCAGTGTCAGTGAGGTGCAGAAGATCATCATACAGCTCAAGCAGCGCGGAATCGGAGTGCTCATCACGGACCACAATGTGCGCGAGACGCTGCGCATCGTTGATCGTGCTTACCTGCTGCATCAGGGCTCGGTTCTCAGTCAAGGAACAGGTGATTTTTTAATCAATGATGCCAAGAGCAAGGAATTCTATCTTGGCCAAGACTTTAATATGTAAGCGGAGGAGCTTTAGCCCATGCCCATTCAGCAGAAAAACAACGCCAAGTTCATCGAGTCAGTCTCCGTTCGAGAGTTCTATGATTCTTTCAAAGAGCCGCTTGAGCTCGATCTAGTCGCCGGCGGCGCGGGTCTAAATAAGACCATTCGCGAACGTAGCTTGAATCGGCCTGCCTTGGCCATGACTGGCTACTTTAAGTTTTTTGCACGAAAGCGTATTCAGCTACTGGGCGCAGGAGAGATGGCTTACCTGCGTGATTTGGGGCAAGCCGAGGAGGCGCGCGTGCTTGGCGAGATCTTTAAGCGCAAGGTGCCTTGTATCGTGGTTTCAAGAAATTTAGCACCTTCTAAGATGATGAAGGCCTTGGCGGACGAACATGCGACGCCATTGATTCGATCGCCGCAGAAAACCAAGACATTTACCACTGAAGCAACCTTGTTGCTGGAAGAGAAGTTTGCTCCACGTACACACATTCATGGCACACTGTTGGACGTTCGTGGGATCGGCACCTTGATCTGCGGAGAGAGCGGGGTGGGTAAGAGTGAGTGTGCTCTGGCACTGATTGAGCGTGGGCATAGCTTGGTGGCTGACGATTTAACTCATGTAAAACGCTTAAGTGATCTGGAGCTAATGGGGACTTCATCGGAGTTGAGTCGTGGCTACATGGAGTGTCGTGGTCTTGGCATCATTAACATTGCTGAGTTATTCGGCGTGCGTTCAGTACGCTTAAATAAACGCATCGATGTGATCATCAATTTTATCAATTGGACCACAGGAATGAATGAGGATCGTACTGGGCTCGAAGAGAACCACCTCGAGGTGCTTGGTATGAAGGTGCCATTGATCGAAATTCCGGTTCGCCCTGGGCGGGATATGGCCCGACTCGTTGAAGTGGCTGCGATGATGCGTTCGTTGAAGCAAATGGGGCATGATTCTGCCGCCGAATTTAACGAGCGGCTGATTGCTCACATGGCGAAAGGCAGTAAATAAAAAACTCGTATGGTTAAATAATTTATAATTGAACATAGCGTTTTATTGAAAAGTCAATAAATGTATCCCTTAGATTGCGGAAATCCCGCTTTTACAGGGGTTAACAGAAGTGTCACAAGACTGTGACATCTGTCGGAAAAAATACCTAAAATGTTATTGAGAATCTATTGTGAATAACTTGTGGAGAAGTTGACCTTGCCATGTGCTTCCGAGTGCCGCTTTTTCATTCCCAAGATGGTGCTAATTTGCTGTGTTACTAATTAATTTCCGCTTTTTTAAAGTTATTATTCTTTCTCTTCTTCCTTTTTATTTATTTTTAAGTCATTGCCATTTAGTTACTTATTACTTATCTGAGGCGTTTAACCCCCGATTCGAAACGTCCTTTTAGTGAAATTTATCCACAAGTCTTTTTTTACCTCAATTGTGCGCATCACGCATCCAGCCTTACTGTGACACGCACTGTTAATAAACTTTTTATTTTTCAATTCTAATGTCTGATTCAACTCTCGTTCTTTCTCTTTGGGAAAGCGTTAACCAAGAGCTTAAAAACCTCTTCCCTCAGGACCTTTATGACATGTGGTTTGAGGAACTCAGATGCACGCAAGACTCTGATGATAAGCTCGTGCTTACTGCGCCCAACGAATTTAATGCGATTTGGATTGAGAACAACTATCTGGATATTATCTCTCAGCAGGCGAGTAGTTTTGCGGGGACTGCGGTGTCGGTCATTATCGAAGTCGCTCAGGAGCAGGCCACCGCGTCAGGCTCAGCAGTGAATGATCCGGTCAGTCATTTGGGGAATCGTCTAAATTCTCAAACTCAGGATACTCGTGAAGCACGTTCGGTAGATGCAGCTACGAACCGAGTCGAGGCGTCACAAACGCGTCGCACGTTCCTTAATCCCGGCAATACCTTCGATAACCTAGTGGTCGGGGCTGGTAATCAACTCTCACACGCGGCGAGCATGGCAGTGGCCAATGCACCCGGGCGTGCTTACAACCCACTGTTCGTCTATGGCGAGACTGGTCTAGGTAAGACTCACCTGATGCATGCTGTAGCGCATCAGATGTTGGCCAATAACCCCAAAGCACGTATCGCCTACGTATCGACCGAGAAATTTACCAATGAGTTTATTCACGCCATTCGTGAGAATAAGTTAAGTAAGTTTCGCAAGTATTATCGCACTGTCGATGCGCTGTTGGTTGATGATATTCATTTTCTCTCTGGTAAAGAGAGCACGCAGGAAGAATTCTTCCATACTTTTAACGACCTCTTTGAGTCCGGTCGGCAGATCTTCCTTGCCAGTGACCGTCCGGCTAATGAGATCGAGCGACTTGAAAATCGCCTAATTTCGCGCTTTCAGTGGGGTTTGGTGACTGACATCCAGGCACCTGACTTCGAGACGCGTGTTGCGATTTTGCGTAACAAGGCTGCTGCGATGGACATTCAGCTTGATGCAGAGATCATGAATTTCCTAGCCGAGCGTGTTTCACGAAATGTGCGTCGCATGGAAGGTGCGCTCACTCGGATTGCTAGCTACGATGCTTTGATTAATCAGAAGCTCGATCTGGAAGCGGTTGAGCGCTTATTAAGTGATTTATTGCACGAAGAAACATTGACTAAGG
>JABJQI010000053.1 GCA_018663485.1 Opitutia bacterium | reverse complement strand
TGTGGTATAATGGCGCATTTCTAGTCGAGCCAGAAGTGGGGCTGTCAGAGATGTTTTATGTGAAGCGCGAGCTCGTGCCTTTTGGCGAGTTTGTGCCCAAGCCGTTTGGCTTTATTTCAAAGGTGGTGCCGGTTGGAGGTAATTTCGTGCCAGGAAGTGCCCCAGGCTTAATCGATCTTTCGATTGGCGAAGAAATAGTGAAAATAGGCAGCTTGGTTTGTTATGAAGATGCGTTTGCTGGCTTGGCCAGAGCGAGCGCACGCGCAGGTGCGCAGGTGTTGTTCGTGGCGACCAATAATGCGTGGTATGGGGAAGAGGGGAGTGCGTCGCAACATGCGGCTCACTCAGTGCTACGAGCGGTTGAGAATCGCCGGCCCGTGATTCGCTGCGGCAATGGTGGTTGGAGCGGCTGGATTGATTGTTACGGCGCAGTGCGTGATGTTTTATTTGATGAACATGGCAGCGTGTATTTCCGAGGAGGTGGAAATTACACAGTGCTGCACTTTGAAGAATGGATGCAGCGGCAGAGTTTTTACACGCGCCACGGCGATTGGTATGTGGGGCTCTGTGGTGGTTTGCTTGTGCTTGCGCTGGGAGTCGGACGTGTGCTGCAGCGCAAGGCGCCGACTTAAGTAGGTCGACCCCAGTCTCATCTTTCACCGTATTTCTCGCCGCGAGCACCGTTGTATTTCTGGTGTAGCGACAGGCGCAGCCTTTCTGAATAGAGCGACTGTGGTTGTTAAGGTACAAAAAAGCCCCTCGTCTTGAAAGGTCCGAGAGGCTTATGTGCGAATGAAAGATGTGCTATCTCAGTGGTTGGCAGCTTGTTCAGCGAAGAATTCTTGAAGGACCTCCATGCGCTTTTGCTGGATGTGCTCTTGCTTGACTTCAGTTTTACTGCGCTGCCGTTCATTTTCAGTCATGATGCGGCGCATCTTGTGAATAGCAATTGTTTGAATCTGGCGCACGCGTTCGCGAGTAATCTTGAAGGCTTCGCCAACTTCTTCGAGTGTGAGTGGATGATCGCCGTCGAGGCCGAAGCGTAAACGGATGATTTCACCTTCGCGCTCATCAAGGAGTGCGATGACGGATTGAATGTCATTATGAATCGATTTTTGCTGAAGATTTTCTAGTGGTGTCGTCTGGTTTTCATCTCCGACGAGTTCGCCAAAGCTCGTATCGCCATCTACGCCGACAGGCGCATCGAGCGATGAGGGGCGCACACTGACTGACTTTAGGTGTGCCACTTTATTGACTGGCATACCCATGTCGTAGCCGATTTCTTCGTCGGAGGGTTCACGGTCGAGTTCGTCCGTCAAGCTTGCGGTGATACGGCGCATTTTTGCGATCTTATCGACGAGGTGCACTGGTAGACGAATGGTTTTGCTCTGATTGGCGAGTGCGCGCTTGATTGATTGCTTGATCCACCATGCGGCGTAGGTGCTGAGCTTGCCTCCTTTGGAGGGGTCAAAGCGCTCGACGGCCTTGATTAGGCCGATGTTACCCTCGCTAATAAGATCGAGCAGTGGCAGGCCGAAGTTGTTATAATCATGCGCGATTTTGACAACGAGGCGTAGATTAGCAGAAATCATGCGGTCGCGGGCATCTTTGTCGCCTTCCTGAATACGTGCCGCTAGCGCGACTTCCTCTTTCGCGGTTAAGAGCGCAGTCTTGCCGATCTCCTGCATGTAAGTACGCATGACATTGCGATCTTTGGAGGGCAGTTCACGTACATCGGTAACTGCTTCGGCTGCCTCCTCATGGGCACGAGGCACTGTCGAGTGCGCATGGGTTAGACGGTTGCGGGGTGTCGATTTTGCCAGTTTTTGTGCCATATTTCGCTAAGGTCAGATAGTTAATGATATTGTGTATCCTGATTTAATCAGAACAGCTGCAAGAGAATACTATTCTCTGTACACTAACATATCGGGTAATCCTAACGCTCCTTACAAAAAAATGACATTATTCTAATTTTTGAACATTTCTTCGGCTAGAGAGACGGCTTTCAGCATCCCTTTAGCTTTATTTACAGTCTCCATAAATTCATTTTCTGGTACGGAATCGGCCACGACGCCAGCGCCAGACTGGATGTAAATTTTGCCATCCTTGATCACTGCGGTGCGAATGCCGATGCACGAGTCGTGATTGCCCTCGTAGCCAAAATAGCCTAGTGCACCGCCGTAGACGCCGCGTTGGCTTTGTTCGAGCTCGGCAATGATTTGCAGCGCTCTGACTTTAGGGGCTCCGCTGAGCGTGCCTGCAGGGAAAGTGGCGCGCATTAAGTCGTATGCGGTCTTATCTTTAGAG
>JABJQI010000138.1 GCA_018663485.1 Opitutia bacterium | reverse complement strand
CAAACCCGACGCACAAAATTTACAACCATAGGCGCAGCCGACCTGAATCGACACACATACAGTCTTGCGAGAATTCTCCTGTCCCACTCCTGTCTGTGGCGCACGGATCAGCACCGTCTCGATCAAGGATTTGTCTTCCAGCTCCAGCAATAGCTTCTGAGTGACATCGTCCGAGCGCTTATTAATCAACGATGAGGTCGGATATAAGATATAGTTATCATCCAACCACGTGCGAAAGGCTTTCGGCAAGTTGCTCATCGCGTCCCACTGATCCACGCGCTTCTTGTAGAGCCACTCCATCACCTGCTTCGCACGAAAGCTCGGAAAGCCCGCCGCTTCGACGCTCTCTTTGAGGCTTTCTAGAGTTTCGCCAAATAGGCTCGGTTTTGCAGGTGTAAATTTCACGAGGGCGAAGGTGCACGGATTCCTAAGAATCTCCAACGAAATCTGACCACTCAGGCTTCGGGATTGCAAAAATGAAAAAAAATTGCATAATAAGTGAACGCATGAGCATCTTATATCGAACACACCGCCGCATCAAAGACATGGTCGCCAGCGAGCGACCACAAGAGCGGCTGGCCACGCACGGTGCCAGAGCACTCAGTGACAGTGAAATCCTCGCAATGATTTTACGCAGTGGTCCGGCCGGCATTGATGTGCTCACCATGTCTAGCGACTTACTCACGACCGCAGGCTCACTCACCCAGCTATTGCGCTGGACGGCCGTCGACTTCAGGAAGATCAAGGGAATCGGCACCGTTAAGTCACTTCAATTGATGGCAGTCATGGATTTCGCTCGCCGTGTTCTGCAAGAAGACGATGCGGTCGAAACAATCTTCGATACACCCGAAGTTGTGGCAAACCACTTTCGCACTCTGATCGCAGGCGAAGAGGTCGAGCATTTTTGGACACTCTGCCTCGATCGTAAAAATCGCCTAATTAAGCGTATCGAAGTGAGCGTGGGAACGGCGTCATCGTGTCTCGTGCACCCTAGGGAAGTATTCAAGCAAGCAATCAAGCTTAGCGCCTCGGCCATCCTCGTCGCTCACAACCATCCAAGCGGTGACCCCGCTCCTAGCCGTGCCGACATACAAGTAACTCGCCAACTACGTGAGGCCGCCAAGGTCATTGGCATCGACCTAATCGACCATATTATACTAGGTCAAAAGAGCAAAGATCCGCAAGGCCTCGGTCTCTACAGCTTCAACGAAGCAGGTTTGATCTAGCTAAAAACCTCGGGCTTTTGCACCGCCCAGAAACGGCAATCGTCGGAGAAGGCTGCCACTTCTGGTGACTCGTGCGCTAGTTGGGAACGCATTACAGTGGCCTCGACTCGAAAACCGACCCGCACAAGCACCGCCTCCATTTCCTGCACGGAGGGCACATGCATGTAGTGATCACCATCATCTGTGGCTTCCGTGCGATCACCGAAATCATCCAAGTCCGCCGACTGCTTAGCCTCTTCCCACCGCCGCTGTTCTTGAATCCAGTAGCTGCGGTGCGGTGAACGATCACGATCATGCGAGGTAAACACAAACCAAGCGCCTGGCCGAATTACTCGGTAGATTTCACTCAGTGCCTGCTCACGTTGAGCGGCCTGCGGAATCTGCATCAGCCCGTTAAATCCAAAAATAGCACCATCAAAGGCGTTATCATCAAATTCCAAATTCGTGGCATCGCAGACACGCAACGGGATATTGTATTCCAACAAGGTGGATAGATGGCGCGCTCGCTTAATCATCTCACGGGAATAATCGGTCGCCATGATATTGATGTAGCCCAACTCATGCAACCCAAGGGCAATACGCCCGACACCACAGCCTAGCTCGAGCAAGGAATCGCTGGGTTCGAAGACGCGAGTCAATATTTTTTCTTCAGATTGCCACAGGCCCAAACGTTCAGCTGCCTTTGCGTAGTGTTCCACTACAGGTTCAGAATCAAAATATTTGAGCACAGTTTCGCGATCCATCGACAAAACAAACGACGCACAAGCACCCCTTGGCAATTCTTATCTAGCGCACGGCCTTCTAAATGCTCATATTTAGCGTTATCTCGTCTTGCCACTGAGACCGTCATCTTCAAAGTCTATATTACTATAAGACATGTTCGCTTTACTCAAAACGCTTACTCTACTGATCATTGCCACCGCATTGGCCCTCACGGCGCTGCTGGTGCCAACACAGATACGCTCGGTTGATCCGAGCGTGGTCGAGTTAGCGGGTGTTAACAATAGTTCAGTTGAAGACAAGATTTGGGAGGAAATCAACGCCGCCTATGTCGGGCCAGCGCAACGATTCGCAGTAGCCACAGGCAGTCAAGACCCAGCCCAACAGAAGCAGATTCAACTGCTTTTAGACAAAAACCCGAACTTTGCCAGTAGCGGCGGGCCTGACCGCGACTTTGAAGATTTACTCAAACGCAGCGTCACTCAGCGTAAAAGTCGGGCCGTCATCCCCCAATTACTACCGCGCAGCGAACGCGCCTCACTCACTGAATCACTCACCACTTCGCGTAATCGCAACGTTACCGCTCTTTTAAGTATTCGCGATATTGCAGGCCTATCACGCCTTCACCCTGCGAGTCACGCAGCTGGAGCTCCATATGATGCTGGCGTGCTCACACTCGCCCTACTCATCGAAGGCGGGCATTTTCAACCCAGCCTCGCCCAACAAATTGGTAATCTGGCAACTTTGGCCGCAGGCTATAACGCAGAAGCCACCATCGCCTGCGAAGATCTAATCATCGGCACCCTCTCGCTTGGTCGTCAACTCGACTACATCTCATTAGTCAGTCTTGCAGAATTGACCGAAACACTCGGCAATTGGTCGCAAATGGCAGCCCTCTTTCGCGCGCAGCCAGATCGAATTGCCGAAAACTATACCGCACTGCGATTCTCAGAAGCTCCCGACGCGCTTTATCCCTACCTCGCCGAGCAAACCGAAACTGGCAATCAAGATCTGGACTTCGCACTGCGTCATGGCCCGGGCGCCGTGAGCTACTTAATCAACTCCGAGCAGCCAATCTACCGGCCCAGCTCCCTTCCCGGCACTGTCCAAAGCTTTCTGGCGCCCTTCCGTCCGCAGAGTTTCGTCAAGATCACACTGCGTAACAACACACTCGGACAAGCCCTCAAGTTTGCTCTGCTCTTTCTCGCTGGTTTAGCGTTCGCTTTCGCCATGGGCAATGCATGGCGCAGCAGTTTGGGCAATACAAGCACAGTATCGCGCAGCAACCCGACGGTCATGGCACGTGATGTACTCATTAGCTTTGTCGTCGTGCTGACCATTTGGACCTTCTTCGAACCCGATATCCTTAAATCTCAAGAATCTATTTCAGACACAGGGCCACGCTTCGAATTTGCCGTCGCTGACACCCTTCAATCAATCAAATCACCCGTCAAAGCCATGCAAGAGATCAACCAAGTCACACTCCTAGTCCTAGCGCTGTTCTTTATTATACAGCTCGTGATCTACTCGTTCTGCCTAATCAAGATCAAAGAAGTCAGCAAGCAAGCACTCAGCTCAGACATGAAGCTGAAGCTACTCGAAAACGAAGAGAACTTGTTCGACTTCGGCCTCTACGTCGGTCTCGGCGGCACCGTACTTTCCTTGATCCTCGTCGCAGTCGGCATTGTCGAAGCCAGCCTCATGGCTGCCTATGCGTCCACCTTGTTCGGAATCCTCTTCACAGCGATCCTTAAGGTGATGCATTTACGTCCCTACCGCCGTCAACTGATTCTTAGTGCTGGCGACGCTTAAACGCCATCCACTTAAACAACAAAAGCGAACTGTATCGGTATGAAGGTCGCTACACTCTCACGTCGCTACCTGTGATTTCCTACGTTTCAATTTTACGACTCAGCCTACTATGAACAAAACCTTGATGCTAGTCATTTGTGACTTCCTCCTCCTGAGTATGTTGGCACTTGCACGCTTCGATCCGCCCGAAGAGCGCCCGGATGTGACACTCGATGCCACCGCCGCCTCCGCGACCGCAGAGGCCGAACTGATTAGCCTGCTCGAAGAGTCCCTACAGTCGGAACTCGAGTCCCGCTCAGGCCTGAGCAAAGATCTCAGTGAAACACGACAAAACCTAGAAAAACAGGCGCTCAATCTCGCCCAACGCGAAGCCGCACTCATGGCAACTCAGAAAAGCTTACAAGAAAAAGCAGCTGAAGCCGCACAACTCACCGTCGCCAAAGCGAGCATTGAAGCCGATCAAGCCAAGCTAACTGAAGAAAAATCCCAAGTCGAAGCAGATCGCCAAGTCCTGGCTCTAAAATTTGAAGCCACTCGCGCCGAGCTCGAGAGCGCTCAGACTGAGCGTATCGAACTCACTCAGACTCTCGGCCAACTCAAACAAGAAACGTCCCTCTCTAAAGAACGGCTCACGCAAGCAGAGAAAGATCTAACTACCCGCGAAGTGGCCCTCGCTCAACGTGAAGCCGAGCTCAAAGCTGCTCAAGCCGAGACCAAAAAGCTCAATCAAGAGCGGGAGGCACTAAACAACCAACTCGCAATTGCCAAGGCCGAGCGCAGCCTACTGGAGCAAAACCTAATTAGGGAGAAACAAGATAAAGCACAGGCACAGGCACATGCGTCACGGCTCACTGAAAACGTATCCCAACTTGGGCAAGGCGTCTCCGAATTGGCTCAGAGCTCCGAAGATATCATTCAAGAGATGGATGCGAGCCGGCCACGCACGATGAGTGAAATCTTCACACGCTTTCAAAACAACCGTGCTACGATTCACTTTACCTCTTTAGAAAAGCCGCGTATTGGCAGCCCTACGACACAACACTACGAAAGTAAAAGTATCCTAATTGAGGATACTGAAGGCACTTACCTCGTCACACATACTGCGGACACACCTTTTGCCTTCTTCAAGAATCCAGACAGCCTCCTCAGCGTGCAACTAGAAGTCACACTTGCGGGCCGCACTTCCGCGATCAATCAAATCGCTTTCCTCAGCGCCGATCCTCGACTGATCTACATCCCTCTGCCGAAACGCACCGTCGAGGCTTCCGGCCTGGAAACCTTCGAACTCGCGCTTCAACCAGAACGCTGGGAGGAAGCCGTCCTGGTTAAAAACGATGAGAGTAACTTTGGCCGCACGGGCTTTCGTCGGCTCACCAGCAGCGAGCGCTTCCTAAAGATAGAGCGCCCGGCTCTCGGCGAACTGTTTGCCGACTTCGCCTCCTCACGCGGCGATCTGGCCTTCAGCAAAAACAGTCAATTCATCGGCGTACTAACCGACTCGAAACACGCTGTCGTAATCGACGCGTTTCTCGCCAGCGGCATCGGCAATCTTGGCTCCAGCTTCAACAAAGCAGAGAGCGCCGCGACCATGCGACGCTTAAAAGACCGCGTCCGCAAGCTACCAAATGAGGTGCAGTAGTTGGTGGTTGAATGTAGTTCGCAACTTCGCTCAATGAACAAAACGATCAAGAGTATAGTCGTCTTAGTACTCACGGCTATCATCACAGTTGGCGCTTTTTTCATGATTGGGCCGCAGATCATGATCATCGTTCCGATGTTTTTCGTGGCAGGAATTGTCTTTGCGTTCCGGCGCTCCTCTCTGTCATTGATTTGCTTTGGCTACCTATTCACCTTTGGCCTGGTCTCAGCATACGTCGGTTACTTAGAGATCACCGACTACCAGCGCACTTCTCCCTTTGTAGTTTCAATGGTCCTTGGCCTTATAGGCGTCGGCCTGATTGCTGCTGGCCTGTGGCAGGCACTGCGCGGTCGGACAATCAAAACAGCAAACAGAATGCCTGAACAAGGCAGTAGCACCAACGATCCATCAAACCCTAGCCCTTTACACCGCTAGCGAGCACCGTCTGAAAATTCGGCGCTTCGGCTTCTTGAGCGACGACGTTGACTTCGATCTGACGGAAGCCGGCCTCTTTTAAAAACTGATAGAGTTTGTTCTCTGAAAATCCGAGCCAAACGTCGGCATACAGCTCGTGCGCCTTTTCGAACTGGTGCTCCAAGAGGTCGATAATGATTAGTTTACCCCCAGGCTTGAGAATACGGAAGGCTTCTTGAATCCCTTTCAGTGGATGTTGCGCGTGGTGCAGTGCCTGACTGAGCAAGGCTAAATCAAACACGTCATCCTTGAGTGGCACCGCTTCGATGTCGCCCAGTTGATAGCTTAGATTTGTAAAGCCATTTTTCTTCGCCAGCTCGCTGCCGAACTCAACCATCTTTGGAGAGTTATCGACACACACAATTTCTTCGGCGCGGCGTGCCAGTAATTGAGAGAGCAACCCCTCACCTGCCCCTAAATCTACAATCTTAATTTTCGGCGTTAAATGCAGCAAGAAATGGCCAATCGCTTCCCAGCTACGGCCTGGACAATAATTTTTACCCAATCTCCCAGCTACCGAATTAAAATATTGCTCCGACTGCTGCTTACGCTTCTCCAAGATGCGCATCAGATTGGCAGTGTCCTCGCCGATCTGCGTGGTGCCCTCAACCGCTGCACAGGCAGCCTGCAACAACCCTGCTCCTTTTGCATCAAAGACACTTAATGCGTAAAATGTCTTTTTCCCCTCTCGGCGATCATGCACCAACTCGCCCTGCCTAAGAAGCCCGAGGTGGGAAGAAATGCGCGACTGCCCCATGTCTAATACGTCTTGGAGTTCGGCGACCGATAGTTCCTCTTTCGCCAATAATGAGAGGATACGCACCCGTGTCGAGTCCGCCAATAGTTTTAATATTTCCCAAGAGTCCGCCATAGATGAGAACGTTCATACTATAAACTTCGCTTTAATAGCGAGTTGATATTTCATCACAGCCAACTGTATCAGATCCTTGACTATGCTTGTGCAGCTTTAGCCAGTGCTTTCTTAACCTGCGTAGTAATTGCGCTCCAGTCCTTGTTGGCGACCTGCGCCTTCGTGGCCAGCCATGATCCACCGATTGCAAAGACTTCTGGTATCGAGAGATACTCATTCATGTTGTCGATCGAAACACCACCGGTTGGGCAGAATTTCACATCCAGATTCGCATATGGAGCCGCCATTGCTTTGAGCAGATTTGGGCCACCCGCAGAGCCTGCAGGAAAAAATTTGAGGTACTTACAACCCGCTTTGATCGCCACCTGGATGTCAGACGGCGTCATGATGCCCGGAATGAATGGAATGTCGCGCTCTTTGAAATATGCGACCATCTCTGGGTCAGTGCCTGGGGCAAGGCCGAACTTACTGCCCGAATCAATCGCAATTTTAGCCTGCTCCAGCGTAACCACCGTACCCGCTCCAACGAGCATTTCAGGAAATGCATTGGCAATGGACTCGATAGCACCTGCCGCAGCGGCAGTGCGGAACGTAACTTCGATAATATTGAGTCCGCCTTCGAGGAGTGCCTTGGCGAGTGGCTTCGCATCCGCAACATCGTCGATAACGATGACTGGAATGACGGGAAATTGGTCGAGTACTAACATAATTTAAATAAGTTTAATTGTTTTCGGTTGTTGGCTTTTTATTTTGAACTGGGAACTGGAAAACTAACCAGCTTCGATTCTAGCGATCAACACGAGCACCGCCGCCGGCTTTGATCTTTTTCACTTCTTTAAGCGAAGCCATAGTGGTGTCACCTGGAGTCGTCATCGCCAGTGCGCCGTGGACGCAACCATAGTCGACTGCTTCCTGTGGATCGTTCTCGGTCAGGAAACCGTAGATGAGGCCCGAAGCAAAACTATCACCACCGCCGACGCGGTCGAGAATCTCGAGGCCCGGAAATTTGATAGATTCGTAGAACTCACCGTCGTGCCAAGCCATCGCCGCCCAGTCATTGACGGTCGCAGTCTTCACGGCCCGCAGTGTTGTGGCAGTCGCCTTGAAGTTAGGAAATTCCTTGGTAGCGGTAACGATCATTTT
Organism: Opitutia bacterium; assembly: GCA_018663485.1. Taxonomy (GTDB): domain Bacteria; phylum Verrucomicrobiota; class Verrucomicrobiia; order Opitutales; family Coraliomargaritaceae; genus Lentimonas. Next base: position 2,091 of record JABJQI010000138.1, on the reverse strand, counting down.
CTTAAACGCTTCAACCGGGATATGTGAGATGTTCTCATCGACCCCCTCGACTTCGAAGCCGAGACAGGCAGTGAAGTCTTCTTCGTTACCGACCATTACATCGACATACTTGGCAATCTCCCGGTTCACTTCTTGGCACTTTGCCAGGCCCCCAAAATCCTTCCACAGCGACGGACGGTAGTTCAAATCGTAGCTGACGATGGTGCCGTGCTTCTTCGCGCATTTGACTGCTTCGAGCACAACATCCGGAGTAGTTTCGCTCAGAGCAGCGTAGATCCCGCCAGTGTGGAACCATTGCACGCCGCGCTTGCCGAAGATGTCTTCCCAGTCGATGTCGCCGTCCTTGAGCTGGCTCGCTGCGGTATTGCCGCGATCCGGGCAACCAACTGCTCCGCGAATACCGAAGCCACGCTCGGTAAAGTTCAGACCGTTGCGGACGGTGCGCCCGATGCCGTCGTAGTCCACCCATTTGATAAGGGCTGTATCCACCCCACCCTGCAGCATGAAGTCTTCGACTAAGCGGCCGACTGGATTATCAGCAAATGCGGTCACCACGCCTGTCTTTAGGCCGAAGCAACGACGTAGTCCGCGAGCGACGTTATATTCGCCGCCGCCTTCCCATGCAGTAAATTGACGAGCGGTATGCGCACGGCCTTCGCCGGGGTCGAGTCGGAGCATCACCTCTCCAAGCGAGATGCATGCGTATTCACAAGAGTCGGAAGATTTGATGTCGATAGCCATGAAGAGTTTGTATTTGTGGGTTTTCTGTTAGTCTGATAATTGAGTATGCAAACAAATTTGCTGCGTCTTAGGTTGTGAATATTAGCGATATTTAGCGTATATTATAATTGCATAATTTTGATATATTTAGCATATATGCGCAAATGCTGCGGGTAAAACATGTTTTGATGGTCCTTGGGAGCTATGACCAGTCTGCACATGAGGGCATTGCGCAATATGCCGGGCAGCATGGTTGGCACTTAAATGTCAGTATCCTCAAAGACTTTCAGCTACCCGAACACTGGCAAGGCGACGGCATTATTACATCATTGAATAATAATCGGACCTTAGAGGAGTTTGTGTTGCAGGCGAAAGTGCCGACTGTGGATCTATCGATTTGGCGTGAGGACATCGACTTGCCTCGGGTGGCAGCAGATAACCCTGCACTAGGTCGAGCCGGTGCCGAGCACTTTTTAAGCATGGGGCATCGCCATTGTGCGTGGTTTGCACTGGCCAGCAATCCGGTCAGCCGCGCACGCTATACCGCTTACAGTCAACGCTTAGCGTCAGCAGGAATCATTTGCATACGACTGGACACGACACGCCCACAAGATGCGACTTACATCACTAAGCGACTCAAGCAGCTGCCAAAGCCCTGTGCCATCTACACCAAGAGTGACTATGATTCAGCTTGGCTGTCGAACTTATGTATGGATGCTGAATTACGCGTGCCGGAGGACATCGCAATTCTAGGCGCAGATGATAACAGGTTAATTTGCGAAAACCAAGCAGTGCCATTATCAAGCGTGCGTTACGACTTGCAAAAGATTGGCTATGAGGGTGCAGCGATGCTTGATCGACAGATGAACGGCCAGACACTCGACCAGCATCTAAAGTTAATTCCACCCTGCGGTATCACTATACGGCAAAGCACAGATGCGCTGGCAGTGACCGACCCGCTTATTCGACAGCTATTGAAATATCTAAACACCCACTTCAAACGCTCGATTGGTACTGCAGAACTGGCTGAGATGCTTGGAGTTAGTCGCCGCAGTCTTGAGATGCGCTTTCGTGAGAGTATGCATAACAGCATCCGCGAGCATTTAATTGGTATCCGTATCAATGAAGCCAAGCGGCTGATGAACTACACCGAGGAGACGATCGAGACGATCGCGGCGTTAACTGGATTTTGCCACGCGCCTCATTTTAGTAGTACATTTAAGAAACAGGTGGGTATTTCCCCGATTCGTTATCGCAAGCAATTTAATTCTATGTATTCAGCGCCGATCTTCCAGCGCGGTATAGCGCATGTCATGTAGTACAGATTTTCAAAGATGCGTAGGCTCGCGCTGTTAGCTAGGCAATCTGTAT
>JABJQI010000054.1 GCA_018663485.1 Opitutia bacterium | reverse complement strand
CGAGTGAACTATTTCCTGCGCAAGCCAATCCACTCGCAGCGGCAGTGGCCATTGAGTGCCTACACACCTATACGCTCATCCATGACGATCTGCCCTCCATCGACGACAGTGACCTACGTCGCGGACGCCCCTCCTGCCACATGCAGTTCGACCAAGCGACTGCAGTGCTGGCCGGTGATTCACTGCTGACTTACGCCTTTCAGCTATTGGCGGGGAACTACACCCAACAACCGAGCCTCGCCACCGGACTCATCCACGACCTTGCCACTGCCAGTAGTAGCGAACGCTTGATCGGAGGACAAATGGAAGACATCGACAACGAAGGTAAACCAATCGATGCCGAGACACTGCGCTACATTCACGAAAACAAGACCGGCGCCCTACTCACTGCCGCATTAACGATGGGGCTGCGTTTTTGCGCCCCCACAGCGGAGCAGCTGCGGCAGATCGAAGCGGTGGGTTACCACCTCGGTCTGACCTTTCAAATCGTCGATGATATACTGGATGCTACTTCGAATGCCGAAGAGCTCGGCAAACCAGTTGGCCACGACAGCGCCAGCGACAAGAGCACTTACGTTGCACTGCATGGCATCGACGGTGCGCATCGCGAAGCAAAAAAACACACCGGCGCGGCGCTCGAAGCCGCCGAAGCGCTAGGCGGCAACAACACTTTCCTGCTCGATTTAATCGCTGACCTTGAGCATCGAATCAACTAACGGCTGGGTTTACGCTAGTCTATTTGTGAGCTAGGACATGCCACAACTTGATTCATTGACACTGCTACCACTGCGACAGCTGGTCTAAGCAAAGAGCCATAACCGCGGATGCCAGACCATCTAACATGAGGACACACCGAGCAGGGCTAATCCCGAGGCTCGACAACTCACTCAATCGCGAGAATCTCGCCGAACTTAGCATTTGGCAGCGCAAAGGTATCGCCGACTTTATAACCTCTCAAACGACCTGCCAATGGCGACTGCGCGGTGATAACTGTAACTTCAATGTGATCCATTGAGATCACTTGGCCACCAGCCACACCCGCCAAGAAGAACACCTCTTCAGATCCGTCGAAGTCGCATTTAAACAAAGCCCCAAGCGAGACATCCGTATTTGTCTTGAGCAAATCCTCGCGCTCGGACTGGAGCTCTTCCACCGCGTCGGCCCACTGCTTAGCTTGCCCGGCCTGACCGGCCGCGAGATAGGAAGCTTCCAAACCTTGCGTATCCCATTGCGACTCAGCCCGAGATTCTTCACTGGTGGCGTATTCAGCGGCATCTTGCGAGGCTTTGACAGCATCTAATGCCTCCTCACGTAACGTATCAATCAAGGTATTAAAAAATAAAGTCTTATTCATAAGTTAATTAAATAGTGTCGTGGGCTGAAACATAGATTTCAAATTAAATAATTCGGACCAGAACGAGATACGCAGATTGGGATGCGAGAATGCAGCAAATAACAAACATCACCTTGGAAAGTTTTTAAAATAACTGAAAAAAAGTATGCCAATATGGCCCATAACTAACGCATAAAAACCAATACACGCAACCGAATTTACTACATCTTCCGCTTGATCCTGACTAGGAAGTGCGCACAGTCTGCCCCGATAATGAATGCCTTCACATCTAAACGCACTGCCGAGTATCAACCTTGGCTCTTCGCTTTCTGCGTCTTCGCACTTTGCTGGATCACTCCGCTGCTATTTGCAGGCGGCTTCACGACTAGCATTCGTGCGGGTATGGCTTTTTTGGACTGGCCACTTTCTAATGGCTCGTTGAACCCGCAGGATTGGACTATCCAATCCGACATGCTTGCGGAGCACAGCCATCGCTTGCTCGGCATTACAATAGGTTTCCTCTCTCTCGGCCTGATGCTGTTCATGTGGCTACGTGAAGAACGTGCATGGATGCGCCAGCTCGCCCGCGTGCTAGTGCTAGTTGTTATACTACAGGGAGTTTTGGGTGGCGCCCGCGTGCGCTTCGATACGCTCAATACATTGGCGGAGCACAACCTAGTTGCACAAAGCTTCGCAGTTATTCACGCCTGCGGCGCTATGGTTGTGCTCGGAATTCTAATTGCACTAACTCTTGGAAGTTCGAGAAGTTGGATCGAGCGCCAGAGCGGATTTATTCGTCCCGTACCAATGTCACTCAAACGTTGGGGAACCGCCAGCACCATCGCAATCTTTCTACAAATTTTGATCGGTGCAATCATGCGCCAAGCGGAAGCTGGTCTAGCAATCGCGCAATTTCCGATGGCCCGTCCGGGAAGCTTATTACCCAGCTATTGGAATTTCGATGTAAGCATACATTTCGCTCACCGTGTTGGTGCAGTTATTGTGACGCTTTTTTTGCTCATTTATCTAAGTAAGTTGTGGGCAAACCCTAATACGCGAAAGGCTCTAATTATCGGAATCCTGAGTGTAATAGGCCTTCTCTTTGTTCAGGTTTATTTAGGTGCCCTGACCATCTGGACTGTAAGAAATCCTTATGTCGCAACGATTCACCATCTAGTCGGTGCTTTTCTACTTGCCAGCACGTGGGGCTTAACTTTTCTAGCTCATCGCTCCGTGGCCTCGAAGCCGACCATCTAGTCAGCTTCGATTCACACAAACATACCACTCTTTAGCTGACGTACCAGTTGAGTCATCAAACTACAGAATCTTCTCCTATCACCGGTGTTGCAGAATCGGGGGTTTCGTTGCGCGACCGAGTCGATGACTTTTATGAGCTGACCAAACCGCGCTTAAGCTTTATGTCAGTGGTTACCGCAGTGGCTGGCTATTTATCCGCTGATCCAACACGAGATTTGAGTGTGCTGTTCAGTCTGCTCATCGGCACTTCGCTTGCTGCTGGTGGAGCAGCGGTACTTAATCAGTGGTTAGAACGCGAAGCCGACGCTAAAATGGTACGTACTAAGGATCGTGCGATCCCAGCAGGACGTATCGCACCGATACACGCATTTATTTATGGGATGGGACTGAGTATTCTCGGCTGCTTGTTACTCTACAAGGGGGCTAATCTACTGGCTGGTACATTGACTGCAGCGACTATCGCCTCCTATGTGTTGCTGTATACTCCACTGAAGCGCTTCACTACTTGGAACACTTTAGTCGGCGCGATCCCCGGCGCACTGCCCCCACTAATTGGATGGGCCGCCGCCGAAGGGCAGATTACGACGCTCGGTTGGATTTTATTTGCAATTTTATTTCTGTGGCAGATGCCTCACTTCTTCGCGATCGCTTGGACGCACCGCAAAGATTACGCGCAAGGCGGCTTTGTCATGCTCTCAAATGCTGACAGCACTGGCCAGAAAGTTGCGATTCAATCCTTGGTATTTTGCTTGGCCCTGATCGTCAGCACCTTGCTGCCAGTGCTACTGGGCTACGCGACATGGATCTATGGAGTCATCGCCATTGCAGCCGGCATTTATTACCTGCGCCCTGCGATCGCATTCCTCAACGTCGAACAACGCGATGCGGCCGCACGCCAGCTATTCTTTGCCTCGATCTTTTACTTGCCTGCCCTCCTCCTGCCGTTGGTGCTCGACCTCTGGTTACTCTAATCGATCCTAGTGCAACGAAGAGTCATTATTTAAACATGTCCTTTACTGAAACACTTCCGACAGTCAATGCGCTCCTCAATGGCTGCGCAACGCTGCTACTGACTGCAGGTTTCATCTGTGTTAAAACCGGACGCGAGAAAGCGCACCGCACTTGCATGGTCAGCGCATTCAGCGTCTCCATTGTTTTTCTAGTGTTTTATGTACTACACAAATACCTCGTGCAAGGAGTGCATACGCCCTTTGGCGGCGAGGGCGCATGGCGCACGTTTTACTACATTATGTTGGTGACTCACATCGTGTTAGCCATCGCAATCGTGCCATTGGTGCTCACCACACTGACGCTTGCAATCAAAGGTAAACGCGAGAGGCACCGTGCTTGGGCACGCTGGACCTTCCCGATTTGGTATTATGTCTCCGTCACTGGCGTACTGGTATATTGCTTTCTCTATCAATGGTTTTAGACAACTATCCGATTACCTTAACTAATAGCAATCAATAGGACTTCTGATTGATCATAATATACGAAGATTATCTTGTCAGCCGGCATTCGCACCCGTATCAAATTTGCATTGATTCTTCAATAAATCACACTCTCTTTTTTCCTTCCAACTTATTGACCACTCACTAACTGTGAAGCACTCATTCCGCGGCCTTATCGCACTCGCATCCTCGCTCATCGCACTCGTCCTCTTGGCTGGATGCGACACGAACACCCGCATGTCAACGTTTGACACCAAGGGGCCGATTGCAGAGGCACAACTTAATCTTTTCATGGTAACGATCTGGGTGAGCCTGTTCATCTTTGTGCTGGTTGGTGCAGTGTACATCGTCGCAATGTTCAAGTTTCGTGAGCGCAAGAATGACGATCGTCCACTACCTGTTCAAGGCCACGGCAACCCGCTGATCGAAATCGGCCTGATTGGCGCATCGATCCTGCTGCTCGTTATAGTCGCCGTACCGACACTGCGTGCGATCTGGTATACTCACGACTTCCCTGTCACTGAAGAAAGTAAACTCGGTGCATGGTATCAAGGCGAGGGCCTCAGCGCAGCCGAGGAAGACAAGCCATTAACCATCCGAGTCGAAGGTTACCAATGGTGGTGGGGCTTTGCCTATCCGCAGCTCGGGATCACTTCAGCCAACGAGTTAATCATTCCGGCAGGCAAGGCCATTCGCCTAGAGCTGCGCTCCAAGGATGTCATCCACTCGTTCTGGCTCCCACGCATCGCGGGTAAGGTTGATCTGATTCCTGGACGATCAAATGGAATGTGGATTCAAGCCGGGGACAGTATTGAAGACTGGCAGGCAAAATCGGGTGCCACTGGTTCTGACGAAGAACTTCGCGCCGCCTACGCACGCTATCTGCAAGAGGAGATTCACAATTACTACTATGGTCAGTGCGCTGAATATTGTGGAGATTCGCATGCACGCATGTTGTTCCGTGCATCCGTAGTCAGTGATGACGACTTTGCATCATGGGTCTCTGAAATCAAAACTGGCCACCAAGCTCCAGACGACATGACCTGGGAAGACTGGTATGCAGCCAACGATGAGTCTCCGGAAAAACTCACTGGCGACATCAACGAAGGCCTTCAACTCTTCATGACGCGCGGTAAATGCGCAACTTGCCACGCAGTCAACGGCAACCCTCGAGCTGTAGGCGTCGCAGGTCCAAACCTGACTAAGGTTGCCTCTCGCCTGTCCGTTGCAGCAGGTTGGCTCAACCATCGTGCCGATAACGGTTCGGTGGACATCGAACAACAGTACGCGAATTTCTTTAAGTGGATCAAAGAGCCCAACACCGTCAAACCTGGCAACCTCATGTGGAAAGCCAATGGCGGTGGTATCGGTGAACTCGACGAGCTGCTTACTGACGACGAAATTCACAAAATCTCCCTTTACCTGCAAACCCTCAAGTAGACCACTACCATGAGCAGCACGCTGACAAAACCTACTACACCCGCAACGCACGATCACGCGCTCAAACCCGAGAAAAGCAATCTCGGTCTAATGCGACCTGACCACAGTAAGAGCGTGATTATCGATTGGCTCACGACTGTAGATCACAAAAAGATCGGTATCATGTATGGCGCGATGGCGTTATTCTTCCTCCTAGTCGGCGGCCTTGAAGCCTTGATCATTCGTGCACAGCTAATCGTACCGGAAAATGACTTAGTCTCCGCTGAGCGCTATAATCAGCTGTTCACAATGCATGGTACCACCATGATTTTCCTCGCGATCATGCCACTCAATGCGGCGTTCTTCAATTTCCTTGTGCCACTACAAATCGGTGCTCGCGACGTGGCTTTCCCACGAATTAACAGCTTCAGCTTATGGGCATTCGTTGCGGGCGCGTTGGTATTGAATTTCAGTTGGTTAATGCAAGCCTGTAGTGAACTCGGCTGGTTCACCGCGTCTGGCCCGACTGCTGGCATGACGGATTTCGTCCCTGGTATGGGTTGGTTCGGCTATGCTCCCTTGACCGAGCGCCAATTTACTGGTGTTGGCACCGACTTCTGGATCATGGGTCTGCAAATTCTAGGTATCGCATCCTTGAGTGCTGCGATGAATTTCATCGCAACCATCATCAATATGCGTGCCCCAGGTATGAAGATGATGCGCCTGCCAGTGTTCACTTGGATGACACTGATCGTATCCCTGCTGATCGTTTTCGCATTCCCAGCAATCACCATTGCCCTAGGACAGCTCATGTTTGACCGAGTGTTCGACACCAGCTTCTTCCAAGTGGCACAAGGCGGCCAACCTATCTTATGGCAGCACTTGTTCTGGATTTTCGGCCATCCAGAAGTTTACATCCTGGTGCTCCCAGCAATGGGAATCGTCTCCGAGGTGCTCCCAACTTTCTCGAAAAAGCCATTATTTGGTTATTCGATCGTGGTATTCTCTGGCGCAGTGATTGGCTTCCTCGGATTCGCTGTTTGGTCACACCACATGTTCACCACTGGTTTGGGCAAAGTTGCAACAGCAGCCTTCTCGCTGCTGACAATGGCCATCGCCGTGCCAACTGGTGTTAAAATCTTTAACTGGATCGGCACACTTTGGGGTGGTCGTGTTCGCTTCGACGCACCGATGATTTTCAGTGTCGGCTTCATTTGGATGTTCATGATGGGAGGATTCTCTGGGATCATGCACTCCGCAGCACCGGCAGACGCACAACAACAAGATAGTTACTTCGTAATTGCCCACTTTCACTACGTAGCAATTGGTGGCATCTTGCTCGCCTCCATCAGTGGTCTTTATTTCTGGCTACCGAAGATCCTCGGAAAAATGTGGGCAGGTAAGCTCAGCACTTGGGTCGCGATCTTATCAACGGTCGGCCTGAACGTGACTTTCTTCCCGATGCACTTTCTCGGATTGATCGGTATGCCACGCCGCACTCACACTTACCTCTCCGGCTTCGGTTGGGATGGCTACAATATGATCTGCAGTATCGGCGCATTTATCCTCGGCTTCTCGATCTTGCTGTTTGTGGTCGATATCATTCTCCTAATGACTAAGGGTAAACCTGCGGGTAATGACCCATGGGATGCGCGCACGCTTGAGTGGGCAACCACCTCGCCGCCGCGCAGCTACAATTTCGCTCGCACACCGATTATTCCAGCTCGTGACGCACTGTGGGAGCACAAGCACGGCGCAGAAAACCGTAAGATCACTTATGTCGAGGAAGGCAGCCACGGCATTCACATGCCAAGCCAATCGTGGATGCCATTTGTCGCCTCCTTCGGATTTATTCCGCTCGGCTTGGGACTCTGCCTAATGCAAGCTGGTGTGGCATACATGGGCTACGTGACCATCAGTGGCCTAGTCATCATAACACTCGGTGCAACTCTCTGGGCAATCGAAGGCCCCGGCGGCTACCACATTCACCCGAAGGAAGACGAAACCTAAGGCCTCGCTCTTCAGTTTTTCACAGCATTTAAGTTTTTATAAAATAATGAGCGACGACGCCCACAACAACGACAGCCATCACAACTTGATGGTCGACAACAAGAAGCTCTTCATGTGGCTGTTTCTTGGTTCCGACTGCATGTTCTTTGGCACCATGATCTCAACGCATCTGATATATCGTAAGCTATATCCAGAGTCGTTTGATCCGACTAGTCTCTTCAGCCTAGAGCTCACCTCCTTCTCGACCTTCATCTTGCTAATGAGTTCGTTCCTGATGGCACTCGCAGTGTCTGCGATGCACAAAGGCGACATCAAGTCATTCCGCCGCAACACACTCGGCGTGATCTTCTTCGGGCTAATCTTCCTGGCTTGCCAAGTATTTGAGTTCACTGAATTCGTCCATGAGGGCCTGACACTAAAGAGCGGCACTTTTGGCTCTACTTTCTTCATGCTGACTGGAACGCACGGGGTGCACGTGGCGATCGGACTATTTTGGCTGACCTGCATGTATTTTTACTCCTACACGGGTAAGATGGATCCACACGAAAGTGCCATTGATGTTGAAGTCGCTGGCCTTTACTGGCACTTTGTGGATATCGTCTGGATCATCATCTTCACTGTAATCTACCTGATCGAATTCATTAAATAAGGACGCCCATCATGTCAGACACGCTTTCTACATCCCACGCTGACCACAGCGGCGAAGAACAAAAGTACCACGCCTTTATTAATTTGGCACTGGTCTTAGCAGCGATCACTGGCATCGAATTGGTGCTCGTTTACCTGCCGATCAATGGCACTTTTATCTTCGCTACGCTCGTTTCTCTCTCGCTGTTTAAGTTTTTCAGTGTGATCGCATGGTTCATGCATCTACTGTATGATAAGCTGATTCTGACTCTGGCGTTTGTTACAGGCCTATCGATCGCTTCTGGCACAGTAGTCGCGTTAATGTTCATTATGGATCGTGGATTTGTCGATTTCGAAGCGATCTCTGCATTCTAGGTTTAAACCCAAATTGAGTTTTCTAAGGACGACAGGAAATTGTCGTCCTTTTTTCTGCCATTCACACAGTCAATGAATTCTTAGCGATTGACTCGCCACTCAGCATAACGACACAGACACAGAACTCATGCAACTCCACTGGCACACCGAACCTCTGCTACTGATTACACTCTTGATGATCGGCTGGCTCTACGCGCTCGGCGTTGGGCCTTTGCGAGAACGCATCGCCCCCGGCACTGCCTTCCCGCGCGGCCAAGTGATCTTGTTCTACCTCGGCCTAAGCATCGTCTATCTAGCAGTCGGCTCGCCACTCGACCAGATCGGCGAACAATTCCTGTTTTGCGCACACATGATACAGCACATGCTGTTGATCTACTTCAGCCCAGTGCTGTTCCTCTTTGGCACGCCCAGTTGGTTGATCGATTGGCTACTCAAGCCGGAGTGGTTGCGCAAAGCCATGAGCCTCCTCACTCACCCAGCCTGCGGCGGCCTACTGTTTACCTTCATCTATACTGCATGGCACATCCCCGCCCTCTACGAAGCGGCGCTGCACGACAAACGTATTCACATCTTAGAGCATTGGACGATGTTTTCACTCGGTATACTCATGCTTTGGCCCTACTTGACCCTGTCGAAACGCGTGCCGCGCCGTAGCTATGGCGTTCGAATGCTGGCGATCTTCCTACTCATGGTCGGCCAACTACCAGTGTTTGCCTTCCTTAGCTTCGCCGGCGAAGCAATCTACCCGACTTACGCCTGGGCACCTCGCATCATCGATCTGGACCCGCTCAATGATCAAATTCTGGGCGGTATTATAATGAAAGTCGTAAATATGGGATTTTCTCTTACAATTCTTGCAATTTCCTTCTACTTTTGGGCGAAGAGTGAAGAACAGGATGACCCTATCCTCACTCCAACCGCCACGAAAACGACACAAAGCGCTAATTAAAAATGACCTGGGAAATATTATTCGTGTTTGTGCTACTGATCTTCGCGATTACGAGTTTCATCTGGGAACGGATCCCAGCCGACCTCACAGCAATCACTGTCTTTGGCGTGCTGATTTTTGTCAGCATGGCTAGCAAGAGCCCAGAACTTCCGACACTCGAAAACCTACTCGGCGTCTTTGGCAATTCCGCCCCCCTAACAATTGCAGCAATGTTTATTGTAAGTGGATGTCTTGAACGCACTGGCGCGATTGAGCTGATTACTGGCTATTTAAGGCGAATGGTCAAACTCCCGTATAAAAGTTTCATCTTCATCATGGTCATTGGTGTAGCCGCGGTATCTGCGTTTATCAACAACACCCCGGTCGTAATTGTATTGATGCCCGTCGTGCTCACACTGTCGCGTGAAATGGGGGTCGCATCCTCGAAACTACTGATCCCGCTGTCCTACGCATCGATCTTTGGTGGCACCTGCACGTTACTTGGTACCAGCACCAACTTGCTCGCCAGCGGTATCTTAGTCGAATCTGGTCATGCGCCGATTGGTATGTTCGAGCTCGCAGCAGTCGGTCTGCCGATCCTAGCATTCGGATCGCTCTACCTAGTTCTATTTGGCTACAAACTACTCCCCCATCGCGAGACACTAACTTCGATTCTCAGCGATGAAGAGCGCAAGGAGTTTATGACCGAAGCCTTCGTACGCGCTGGATCCGAACTCAAAGGCCAAACCGCACTCGAGAGCGGCATGCTTAAGGGGCGTGGCATCCGCCTACTTGAAATCGTGCGCCACGGGGTGGCCACCACAGGCGATCCGAAAAAAACAAAACTTAAGGTCGGTGACCGACTCGTGCTAGCATGCCGCCCGTCTGGTGTTGCTGAGGCACATTCGATCAAAGGTATCGCCTTGCACAGCGAAATATCCGCGGGCCTAGAAACTATCGCGACGGATGAAGGTGCGCTGGTCGAAGGCGTGGTCGGCCCTCACGCAACTATCCTCGGTAAGACACTCGGCGAAATAAACTTCCGCCAACGCTTCCGTATCGTCGTCGTTGCCGTGCACCGTAAAGGGCACAATCAGCGCGACCGACTCGACAGCTTACGCCTGCAACCCGGCGACACCCTGCTGATGATGGGCTCGACCAAGGCAATTAACTCACTCTCCTCCAGCGAAGAGATCATTCTGCTAGATCGGCCACGCGTGCCAGCTCGCAGTATCCGCGCGAAAATGCCAATCGCCATCGGCATCACCATTGCAATTGTCACACTCGCCACACTCAATATCGTACCCATCGTAGCCGCCGTCACATTAGGCGTGGCAATTTTAATGCTGACTGGCTGCATGAAATCGAAAGATGCCTACTCTTCTGTCGAGTGGAGTCTTTTAATGATTATTTTTGGCATGCTTGCGCTCGGGCAAGCAATGGACTCGACCGGAGCCAGCCTGTTAATCGCCGAGAATATGATTGATGTGGTGCAAAAATTTGCCCCTGAACATTTACAGAGCGTCATGATGCTCGCGTTCGTCTACATCATCACATCGACCTTCACTGAGTTCCTTTCAAACAATGCCGCGGTTGCGCTGATGGTGCCGATTACACTCGGTATCGCCACGACACTCGGCATCGACCCTCGTCCGCTCGTGGTCGGCGCCTGTATCGCCGCCTCTGCGAGCTTCGCGACACCCATCGGCTACCAAACCAATACCTACGTGTATGGTGTCGGTGGCTACAGGTTCTTCGACTTCACAAAGGTCGGCCTACCGTTGAATATCATCTGCTTCATCGTCACCGTATTTGTCGTGCCGATATTCTGGAGCTTTTAAAATGGCGTAGCCATTTTGGAGGATGAGAGTCGGACAGTAGAAAAATGCCAAAGTCACCATTTTCAAACCTTCCAATCCCTACGTGACTTAATCCTACTCTGACTCATTATCTTAATCATTCCCTGCGAGTGAGACGGAGGATTAAGAGCAAGATTAAGAGTATGATTAAGAATAGACCGTATCACATCCTCGGCCTTACCAACTTCCAACTTTCAAACCCTTCATACCTCCCCACTAGATCTAGTTCAAATGAACTGAATTAGATGTAATACATCGAACTGGAATCCTCGACAATGAAGGCTTCCAGCGTGTAAGCGCTGATCTTTTTCTCGAATTCAACGCCAATATCGCTCCATATACTGGCGACGCGCTCACCAGAGTGCCCTTGATCGTCGAATGTGCGCTCGAGTAGATCACTATCGACCGCCGTGACGATCTCGTTCAATCGGATGCGCTTGGGCGCACGTGCGAGTGCATACCCACCCTGCTTGCCGCGTTTGCTGACTATCAGCCCCGCATTGCGCAGCTCGTTCAAAATCTGCACTAAATAGTTGGCTGGTATTTTTTCTGCCTCAGCCAATTCATCGATGTGGGCCAATCTTTCATGGCCATGAGTGCGGGCTAACTGCGCCAAGACACGGCAGGCATATTCAAGCTTATGGGAGAGTTTCACAACGTTTAAGTTAGGCTCTTGACTCAAGAAGTAAACTTGAATCGAACCCCACCCACCAACGCTTACAAAAAAAGAACACAAGTCGATGCCTAACAGCATGATAGGTCGCATTAAAAAAAACTGAACAAATGTCACTTTTTAGTGGTCAGGGAGCCATTCCGCGGGCATAAATACATGCTTATGCCAGAACAAGAAAAGCCCGCAGATTTACAGCCTCAAAAGCCTCGAAAAGATGTCGCCAAAGACGCCGCTAAGGACGTCTATGACTCTTCTAAAATTCAGAAGCTCGAGGGACTTGAAGGTGTCCGTAAACGCCCCGATATGTATATCGGCGACACCAACGAACGTGGCCTCCACCACTGTGTTTTTGAAATCGTTGATAACTCGATTGATGAAGCCCTCGCAGGTTATTGTTCGCAGATCACTGTCAGCATTCACAACGACGGCTCCTGCTCCGTAGAGGACGACGGTCGCGGCATCCCAGTCGACATTCACCCGAAGTATAACATTCCCTCTCTTGAACTGGTGATGACCAACCTGCACGCGGGTGGCAAATTCGGCAAAGGCGCCTATCAGGTGTCTGGCGGCCTCCACGGTGTCGGCGCGAAGTGCGTGAATGCGGTCTCCGAATGGTTTGAGGTCGAAGTCCGCCGTGATGGCAAAGTCCACAAAATGGAATTTTCACGCGGTAAGACGACCGAGAAGATGAAAATCATCGGTGAGACCAAGCGCAACGGCACACGTATCGCATTCTCCCCCGATCCGCAAATTTTCGAGGAGACCCGCGACTTCAAAGGCGAACTACTAGGCAAACGCCTACGCGAGCTCGCCTTCTTGAATCCTGGCATTCACATCACGTTCGTCGATGAGCGCATCAACAAGACTACGGCATTTATCTTTAAGGATGGTATTTCCGAATACGTAGCATTCCTGAATGAGAACAAAAACGTCGTCCACGCAGATCCGATTAGCTTTCACGGTGAAGCGCCAACGCCTAATCCCGACCTAGACGCCAACATCGTCGTCGATATCGCGCTGCAATATAACGACAGCTACAGCGACCAGATTTACGCCTACGCCAACTCGATTCACAATATCGAAGGTGGCACCCACCTCTCAGGCTTCCGCACAGCGCTAACTCGCGTGATCAACTCTTACGCAAAGCAGAACAACCTAATTAAAGAAAAAGATCCTAGCCTCAGCGGCGACGATACCCGCGAAGGTTTGACTGCGATTGTTTCGGTTAAAGTCCCAGAACCACGCTTCGAAGGCCAAACCAAGACCAAGCTTTCCAATGGCGAAGTCGATGGCATCGTACAGAAGATCACAGGCGAGCAACTCAAGTATTACTTCGAGACCAATCCACAGGTCGCCAAAGCCCTGATCGAAAAATCCCTACACGCCGCACGCGCTCGCGAAGCAGCTCGTAAAGCTCGCGAAACCGTCCGAAAAGGCGCACTTTCCGGTGGCGGCCTTCCCGGCAAGCTCGCTGACTGCTCCTCTAAGGACCCAGCCGTCTCCGAGATCTATATTGTGGAAGGTGACTCAGCGGGTGGTTCTGCAAAGCAAGGTCGCGACCGTGCGACTCAAGCGATTCTTCCAATTCGCGGTAAGCTTCTCAACGTTGAGAAAGCACGCCTCGACAAAGTGCTTAACAATAACGAAATCCGCAGCCTCATTACTGCAATGGGTACCGGCATCGGTGACCACGAGGGCGATGGCGCATTCGATGCATCGAAGGCGCGTTACCATAAGATCATTCTGATGACCGATGCCGACGTCGACGGCGCGCACATCCTAACGCTCCTCCTTACCTTTATCTTCCGCCAAATGCGCGGTCTGATTGAATCAGGATACGTTTACATCGCCCAACCGCCGCTCTACAAAATCAAACGTAAACGCCGCGAGCAATACATCGATAATGATGCACAGCTCAATCGCATTCTACTCGAACTCGGCACTGAAGATGTCCATCTCGTCCGCCTTCGTGACAACAAGGATCTTCCTAGCGAAACAATCGAAAAAATCGTTCAGATTCTGTCACGCATGGAAGTGGTCGGGCGTGGCGTGACTCGTTACGGATGCGACTTCGCGACGTATCTCGATCAGCATCATAAAGAGACACAAGAGCTACCGCGATATATCGCCCGCATCCGTACCGGAAATATCGAAGAGTTCCGCTATCTGCGCAACGACGACGAGCGCGCTGCTTTCCACGAGGAATTCGGCCTTGCCGACGCCGACGAGAGCGACACCCTCAACCGCGAGGTTCAGAACGACGCGGGGGTCACCGTGCAGCAACGTGTATCACTTCACGAGATCTACGAATCCACAGAGATGACTAAGCTCCTACGCGAGCTTGCTACTGCAGGGATGGACGTTAGCACCTTTAGCAAGAGCGATGAAGCACGCTACCAGTTGATCGAAAACAAGGGCGACGAAAAAAAGGAAAGCATCATTGAGCTGCACTCAATCATTGAGCTCATCGAGAACATCCGCAACATCGGCCGACGCGGCCTGAGTATCCAGCGATACAAAGGTCTCGGGGAAATGAATCCGAAGCAGCTCTTCGAAACCACAATGGACCCGAAGACACGTAACCTGCTCAAAGTAAGCATCGCCGACGCCGCAGTCGCCGATGGCATTTTCTCCATGCTGATGGGCGAAGACGTCCCCTCCCGCCGTGCTTTCATTGAAGACAACGCACTAAATGTTTCATACTTAGACGTCTAGAACATTCAGAGTGCGAAGGTATCAAAGCAACTAAGTAGAACGTATCCACCCCAGATAACTCCTTCATACTTTCGACCTTCCCACTTTTTCACATTCCAACTTTCTTACTTTTTAGAACATGTCCGAAGAACTCCCACCAGAATTACCAACAGAAATTCCAAACGATGCAGATCGCGCGGAAGTCACATCGATCATCGATATTATGCAGACCGCATACATCGATTACTCGATGTCCGTCATCGTTAGTCGTGCCTTGCCCGACGCACGTGACGGCTTCAAGCCCGTGCAGCGCCGCATCCTCTATGCAATGCTCCGTGAAGGCCTACTCCACAACCGCAACTTTGATAAGTGCGCTGGTGTTGTCGGGGAAGTCCTAAAGAATTATCATCCACACGGTGACAGCTCCGTTTACGACACACTCGTTCGCCTCGCCCAAAACTGGGTGATGCGCTATCCGCTGATTAAACCGCAAGGTAACTTCGGTTCGATTGATGGTGATCCTCCTGCTGCATATCGTTATACCGAGTGTAAGCTCGAGTCGATCGCCGAAGAAATGCTTAAGAACATTGACGAAGATACCGTCGATTTCGTGCCCAACTATAAGGAAAGCACCACCGAGCCATCCGTCCTTCCAGCGGCCTTGCCTAATCTGTTGATGAATGGCTCTACAGGTATTGCGGTCGGCATGACCACCAATATCCCGCCGCACAATTTGGCTGAAGTCATCGACGCCTCCTGCGCGATCATCGACAATCCAAACATCAGCCTCGATGACCTCATCGACATCATCCCCGGGCCAGACTTCCCTGGTGGCGGCTTTGTGCATGGCACTGCTGGCATCCAAAGCTACCTCCGCACAGGTCGTGGCATCGTCCGTACACGTGGTATCGCTGAAGTCGTCGAGACCAAGGGCAAGGAAGAGATCATCATCTCCGCGATCCCTTATAATGTGAATCGCGCATCCCTCGTGATGCGTATCGCCGAGCTTATTACCGACAAGTCGATCGACGGCATCGCTGATCTTCGCGATGAGTCCACCGAGACGACACGCATCGTCATCGAACTTAAGCGCGGCGCGATCCCTCGCGTTATCATCAATCAACTCTACAAGAGCACTGCCCTTGAAAGTTCCTTCGGCGTCATCCTGCTCGCACTCGACAACCGTCGCCCGAAGCAAATGAACATCAAGGAGATGATCACTTGTTACATCGATCACCGCCGCGAAGTCATCTTCCGCCGCACGCAGTTCAAACTGCGCAAGGCAGAGGCACGTGCACACATCCTCGAAGGCTTCCGTATCGCACTCGATAATCTCGACGACTTCGTCAAGATCATCCGCGCATCGAAGAACCGCGACGAAGCGAAGCAAAATTTGATGGCGAAATATCCCATCTCCGAGCTTCAAACCAACGCTATTCTCGAACTGCGCCTCTACCAGCTCACTGGCCTCGAACGCGGCAAGATCGAAGAAGAGTATGCAGCCCTCATGGAGCTTATCACTTACCTGCGCGACATCCTCGACAACGAGCATCGCCTGCTCGAAGTCATCAAGGAAGAGCTGCTTGAGATGAAGGAGAAATACGGCAACCCACGCCGCTCCGAGATCCTCGCAGTCGATGGCGACCTCAGTATGGAAGACATCATTCCAAACGAAGGCTGCATGATCACCATCACGCATAAGGGCTTCATGAAGCGCACTTCTCTCGATGAATACCGCTCGCAGAAACGCGGCGGTAAGGGCGTCATTGGCTCTGGTCAATACGAGGAAGACTTCGTCGAGCACCTCTTCACTGCAAGCACGCACGACAACATCATGTTCTTCATGAACAGCGGTCGCGTGTATGTTGAAAAGGTCTACAACCTTCCAGAAGGCTCACGCATCGCCAAGGGACGCGCACTCGCCAACATCCTCGAGCTCCAAAAGGGTGAGAAGATTGCAGCAATGATTTGTGTCGATGGTTTCGAAGAGACCGAGCAACGCATCGTCCTAGCCACCGAAAAGGGTGTCACCAAGAAGACTATGCTCTCCGACTACCGCAATCACCGCAAGGGCGGCCTTATCGGCATCAACATCGACGAAGGCGACAACCTCATCGGCGCACGCCTCACTAACGGCAGCGACGACATCGTGTTGGTCACCAGCAACGCACAGTCGATTCGCTTCCCGGAAACGGATCTTCGC
This sequence comes from Opitutia bacterium, assembly GCA_018663485.1. Taxonomy (GTDB): domain Bacteria; phylum Verrucomicrobiota; class Verrucomicrobiia; order Opitutales; family Coraliomargaritaceae; genus Lentimonas. Next base: position 11,707 of record JABJQI010000054.1, on the reverse strand, counting down.
GATCAAGGACGTGCCACGCGTGGTGTCCGCGGCATCAAACTCAAGACAGAGAAAGATAAAGTGGTCGCAATCGAAATCGTCGACGACGAGGCTAAGCTCCTCATTGCAGGTGCCAACGGCCTCGGCAAGCGTACCGATTTCTCCGACTACCGCGTCCAATCACGTGGTGGTTCTGGTATTATCGCAATCAAGTCTGACAAGGTCGTCGGCGCACTCAGCGTCACCGACGAAGACGAGATCATGATGTTCACCAAGAAGGGCCAAGCCGTACGCAGCCCGATCGACACCGTTCGCGTGACAGGTCGTGCCGCAAGCGGCGTGAAGCTCGTCAACCTCGCAGCCAAGGACGCCCTCATCGGCATATCCAAGGTCGTCGCTTCCGACGAAGAAGAAGCCGGCGAAGAGGAAGTCGAAATCATCGAAGGAGAATCACCCGCAGCCGATGCAGCTCCCGAGGCAGAAACTCGCGCCCCAGAAGCCGACGCAACGGAAGAGTAATATCGACCCAATCGTTTAACAAAAGCCGCTATTGTTAATGTAGCGGCTTTTTTGTGCCTGTCGCAGCTTCCCAATCTCACGATCGAGGCCATGGCCGCAGACTCCACGAAACGCGATCTGGCCTCCGTCGTAAGACGGGGAATGATTATTATACGCCCAACAATTTGCCCAAACGCACCTAGAGAGATAGATTTACGACTTAACTCATTCCTGCCCCCTTTCCAACTTCCAACTAACAACCCCCAACAGCCATGCCGCTCGTTCAAGTCACCTGTAATCTAGCGCTCACCGACGTGGAAAAGTCAAACTGCTTACAGACGCTATCCAAAGCAGTATCCGAGCTAATCGGAAAATCCGAAGACTTCGTCATGACCAGCTGGATCAGTGCGAAGATGACCATGGCAGGCACAGAACACCCAACCATGCTAGTCGACCTGCGGGCGATCCGCCTAGCTGAGGATGCCCCACAACGACTCACCGCTGAACTTTGCGAACGCATACGTTTGACCACTGACATTCAAGCCGACCGTATCTATATCACTTACCGCAACGAGCCTCCAAGCAACTGGGGCTGGAATGGCAAGACCTTCGGCTGACAAGAACTCCCCGCGCCTGGGTTTATTGGGTAGCAGGGCAGCGCTCTGTCGTTACCGAAAACATTTAGAACAATTTAAAGTGGCGCAGGGCAATGTCGGTATTGCCCCTCTACAAATTAACTTACAACGTTTCAAGCATAGCGCGTCTCAGCAATGTCCTCGGGCCTAATGGCCAGCACTTGATTTATCAACGTAAGCATATGCGCACCACTAGGTGACTGCACTTCCCTAGCAGGAACTAAAGAAACTGCTTCATACTACACAAATCAATCAAGCAGTCAGATCTCGCAGCAATGCGACCACGCCGTCGCTATCCATTTCATCATTTGCACTACGATCAATGCAGCATAATAAAAGCATCGAAACCTTAATATGTCGATGACTCAGAGCACCGCTCCCCCTACCGATCTCACGATCAAGGTCACGCAACTTTTTTGATTCAGGACATAAAGCCGCATCCACTCACTGCCCCTCCTCACTCCAGAACCGCAGCCCACTCGTGAGCCGTGCTCTGTTAAGCGGTGGAGCGAAGCACTTTACACGGACATCCGTACCAGCACAGTCACTGTCGGCAACACAACGAATATCAGCGTCCCCGACGGATCTCGGAGCCCTTGAACTGCACGCGCACTCGGTATACCAACTTGATGCGAGTCTTGATTTTGAAAGTTTTGGGATCAATCGAATCAGGCACTTCATCGCGATGAATATCAATAATGGCATGATAACCACGCTCAGAGAAAATATCGATGAGCATAGTCAGCGCATCCGCATCGCCAAAGGTTGTATCTTCGGTATTCACGACAGCCATACCGGAAATTGCGTGGCGCTGAATGATCGGCATAAAAACACGATTAATCGTATTCACGACTTTAGAAAACAACTCGTTTTGACGTTGCTCGTAGCTATCAAGGCGATCGACCAAGTCCTGACGAGCATGTGCCGATATCGTGCTGGCAATCGGAATGGAAGAAAGGCGGTCGTAAGTGGCTTCGTCGAGTTCAAGAGAGCCTTGATAGCACAGCTCTTTATCAATGCGCGCACGCACTTCATCGAGCGTACCATGTGCATTGATGAAGTGATAGAAAAAGATCGCTCGCAGATCTTTAAGTGCGCCGTAAGTTTTTTCTTTAAAAGTACGGTAACGATTGAGCGCGGCAACTGGATCGAGGTCCGTTGTCCGCATTTCCACGAGTTCACCATCACCAGACTCGCGTACTTCTTCGTTATGGATGCGTGACTGCTCACCGCGGTAGAGTTGGCGTCGAACGCTCTCCTTCTCATCGACGAAGAGCACCACAATATGGAAGTGTGGCTTCTTTAGATACTGAGCAAACAGTGTATCGGCATACTTATTACGTAAGCCAACTAGCTTATTAAACAGCAACTTGACACACTCCACTTGCACTTTGGTGCGAGGAAAGCCGTCCACCACAGCACCAGTCTGAAAAATCGGCTCCAGCAGCTTACGTAAAATTATTTCGACCACTTCGCGGTCACCCACAAGCATGCCAGCATCCATCATCTGCTTCGCTTCAGGACTTTCCAATAGCGAACTGACAACCACTGGCGGTGCGGTCAAATCGCGAAACTTCATAATAAAGTCAGTATTAGTGCCTTTACCTGCGCCGGGCGCACCGTTGAGCCAAAAAATCTCTTTGGGAAAACGCAAATTCTCCTCACCAAATTCGTCGACCAGCACCGCCCAGACCGATTGGAAGATAAATTGCGCGTCTTTAACCTCAAGGTCATGAAGTTTTTTGCTGTCGATTTTAGAAACTGTGTCGGCTGGTGTGGAAGCCATTTTAATAATATTAGTTAGTATAAGTCAGAGAAAACCAAAGATAAGTGACGAAAAGATGACTGGCATTCAAGCACCATTCACTACGCAATTAACTATTCCCCGAAATGAATGAAGAACGCGTCATCTGAGTCGGTGTATTGCGAGGTAGGCAAATACGAGCGGCCGCCTCCTCGAAGTCCTCCTCCCCGGAGAGAATGTCGATTTCGAGACGAAGGAAATAAATCGGAATGGTAGGCTTAATATCATCAAACAAGCGCACGGCATCTTTTTCTGTAGTTACAATCATATCGAGCTCGGCCTCAGCCGCCTGGTCGTAAACATGCTGAATTTCCGCACGCGAAAAGCGGTGATGGTCAAGGAAACGGTGATTATAGCGAATCTCGGCTCCGTAGCCGCGCAGCATATTCTCAAAGCTCTCCGGAGAGGCGATTCCGCTGAATGCAGCGATATGCGCCGCCTTCAAGGTATCAAGCGGCAAGCGCGCGCCGCCATCGATGGCCTGTAAATATTGCGGCTGATGTGAGCATTCGATGATTTCCGCCTTCGGGTTGTGCTCGCGGATCAATTCGAGCAAGGCATCGTCTTGGCTGCCGTCGGACTTGGTCAGAAAAATGTAGCTTGCTCGGGAAAGATGCTTGATCGGTTCGCGCAAAATTCCGCGCGGCAACAGGTGTTGATTCCCAAATGGATTGGTCTTATCAACCAGCAGTAAATTCAAGCGGCCCTTGAGTGGCAAGTACTGGAATCCATCGTCGAGAATTAGTGTGTCACAACCAAAGCGTCGAATCGCAAACGAACCGGCCTTCACGCGGTTCTTATCACACAGCACAACCACTCCCGGCAAGTTACAGGCAAGCATATATGGCTCATCACCAGCAACTTCCGAGTCAAGTAGCACAGTCCTACCATCACTGACTACTTTTGGTGGGGCCTCCTCGCCGTGAGTCAGCTTACGCCATATTTTTTTAGTTAGTGGTTCTTTCTTACTCTTATATCCACGACTGAGAATTGCGACCTTACGGCCACGCTCCGTCAACGTGCGGGCAAATTTCTCCACCACCGGCGTCTTGCCCGTGCCACCGACCGTCAAATTTCCCACCACCACAACTAGGCAGCCCAGTGGTTTATTGCGGAGAATACGGTGCTCATAAAGATACCAGCGCAGTTGCACGATAAAACTGAACAGAAACGATAGTATATATAGGAAGGAGCCAAACAGCTCAGCCGCACGGCCATGCTGACGATCATAGATCACATCCGCAGTGAATTGGGCAAAGTCATTGGCCTTGCGCGCTAGATCTTCGCGGAATTTACGGAGCATAAAAAGGAGTGCAGGTAGTGAGTTTTGTACTGAGGCAGATAGGGCAAAAGTGAGAAACAGGGTTGACGCCAGATTTGTTCGCCTGTTTTACCGAAAACTCAGCGACTCTCATTTGCCTAATTTAAAGCAATACATAATAGATTGAGATCGCCAAACTCCATTTTTCTCTACACACGATAAAACTCATACTTTTTATTCAATGAGCCTCCGCACCAGCAATCTCTTAGTTACAAGCCACGGAATTCACCCGTGTCGAATCGATTTTGCGCGGCTGCTTAACACTTTAAACACCCCGCCCCAGTAACACAATTATAGTGTCTATCTTCAAAGAGCCTCCATTAACCACGGAGGCTCAGCACTTTACAGACCGACCGATTCGAACACATGAAATATTTAATTATTGCCGAAAAACCTTCCGTCGCCACCGACCTCTCCAAAGCCTTGGCTAAACACCTAGGCAAATTTGAGAAAAAGGGCAAATCCCGCGATGCACAATATTTCGAGAATGAAAATGCCGCCATCACCTCGGCGGTCGGTCACCTGGTCGAACTGAAGATGCCCACTGGACCCAACGGTAAAAACCTCCCTTGGAACTTTAAGGTGCTGCCAGCGATCCCTAGGAAATTCGAGCTCCAACCTATTGAGCAAACGCACAACCGCCTCAAGCACGTGCTCAGCTTAGCAAAAAAGAAGGAATTCGACCTCATCATCAACGCATGTGACGCCGGCCGCGAAGGTGAGCTAATCTTCCAGTACATCATGGACATCGGCAAAATCCAGAAGCCCATCAAGCGCCTCTGGATGCAATCGATGACCACTGGTGCAATCCTCGAAGCTTGGGACAACCTTCGAGAAGGCGAGCAAATGTCGAACCTCGCCGACGCCGCGAAATGCCGCTCCGAGTCTGACTGGCTCGTCGGCCTCAACTCCACTCGTGCCTTTACTTGCTTCCGCTCACGTCACGGCGGATTCAACATCACAGCTGCAGGCCGTGTACAGACCCCGACCCTCGCCATCCTCGCCAAACGCGAGCGCGAAATCGCCGCATTCAACCCAGAAGATTACTGGGAGATTCACGCCGAGTTTGGCGTCGCAAATGGCGAGTACCCAGGCAAATGGATCGACCTCGACTTTAAGAAGAACAAACAGCAGCCACATGGACGCGCCGAGCGTGTTTGGGATATAGCTACCGCCGAAAAGATTCACCAGCGCTGCCAAGGCAAAGCTGGCACAGTCACCGAAGAGACTAAGCCGACTAAACAGATCGCACCGCAGCTCTACGACCTCACCACCCTGCAGCGTGAAGCTCCCTTCACCGCCAAAAATACACTCGGGTTGGCACAAGCACTGTACGAGCGCCACAAGATGCTCACTTATCCAAGAACTGACTCTCGCTACTTACCGGAAGACTACATGAGCAAGGTTTTCGAGACCTTTAGCGAACTCGCCAAATCCGGACACCCTACTGCTAAATGGGCAATCGATGCGGTCGAGAACGATCGTGTGCAATTCTCTAAGCGCGTGTTTAACAACGCCAAGGTCTCGGATCACTTTGCGATTATTCCAACTGGCCGCGTCGTTAAGCTAAACGAGCAGGAATCCAAGCTCTATGACATGGTCCTCAAACGCTTCATCGCAGTGTTCTTCCCACATGCTGAATTCGAAGTCACCAAGCGCCTAACCACGATCAACCACGGCGACGAAAAAGACACTTTCCTGACTAATGGTAAAACACTGGTCAAGCCAGGTTACCTCGCCGTCTATGGCCGCGTGGCAGGCGTTGCTGCAGAGAAGGACGAGCTCGTCGCCGTCGCTCAAGGCGAAGACGCGCAGACCGAAGCGATCGACGTGTTGGACAAAGAAACCAAGCCGCCGGCCCGCTACTCCGAATCTACCCTCCTCGCAGCGATGGAAGGTGCAGGTAAACTCATTATTGACGACGACGAACTGCGTGAAGCGATGTCCGAACGTGGCCTCGGCACACCCGCCACACGCGCCGCTACAATCGAGGGCTTGCTCCGCCAGAAATACATCGCCCGCGATGGCCGTGAACTCAACGTCAGCGGCAAAGGGCTGCGCCTGATCGAACTTTGCGAAGAGATGCATATCGAGCAGCTCGCCTCGCCCTCTATGACCGGCGACTGGGAAGCGAAGCTCAACAAAATGGAGCGCGGCGAGATTAAGCGCGACGAATTCATGCAAGAGATCGCCACCTTCACAGAAGACGTGGTCAGCAAAGCCCGCGCCCACATGGAGATGCTAGTCAGCCGCACCTTCCCTGATTTGGAATGCGCTTGCCCAGCCTGTGGCACTGCACGTCTCAAACAAACCGACGCCACCTACGAGTGCCGCGAAGAAGCATGCGACTTCCGCATCTCAAAACACATCGCTGGTCGCAAGCTCAGCGAGGAGGAAGCTGCCGAGCTCTTCACGACTAAGAAGCTCGCCGAAATGGAAGGCTTCGTCTCGCGCTTTAATAAACCATTCAATGCCGCTCTAGAGCTGGTGCAAAACGTCACCAAGACAGGCAAGATCGGCAAATGGAAGACCAACTTCGTGTTCGATGACGACCTCGACTCAGCCGATGAATTGACCGATGATCAGTTGCTTAAAACAGTCACGCTGCAAAACGGACTCGAAGCGAAATTCTACGCAACAGACAAGGCTTATCATGTTCCCGAGTTCAAGCCAAAGGATTCCCCCGACGGCTTCCGTCTCGGCAAGGTCATCCTCCAGAAAGAGCTCGCCCCCGAAGCAGTCGAACAACTGTTTACCGAAGGTAAGACCGATCTCCTCGACGGCTTCATCTCGAAGCGCACCAAACGCCCCTTTAAGGCTCACCTCACCCTCGATTTTGAAATTGGTAAAATCGGCTTCGAATTCGCCCCGCGCCCAGTCAAGAAGGCAGCCAAAAAGAAAGCGGTCAAACAGGGGTAAAATCAGGCACTCAAACAACATTCAATCAGTAAAAACATTCCCATGAAACCAACAGATAAACCAACACGTCCGTATTTCTCATCTGGCCCATGCTCCAAGCGACCCGGTTGGTCGCTCGAAGCTCTTAACGAAGCACTCGTCGGCCGCTCTCACCGCGCAAAGCCTGCCAAGGCGCGCATTCAAGAAGTGATCGACAAGTCCGCCTCCATCCTTGGTCTACCTGAAGGCTATGTTTGCGGCATCGTTCCCGCTTCAGACACTGGGGCAGTGGAGATGGCCATGTGGTCGCTGCTCGGTGCACGCGGCGTGGAAATGTGCGCATGGGAATCGTTTGGCTCGGGTTGGGTCACTGACGCCGTCAAGCAACTCAAGCTCGACAACATCACCAAGCACGAGGCCGACTACGGCCTGCTGCCCGACTTCTCCAAGGTCAATTTTAGTAACGACGTAGTCTTCACTTACAACGGCACCACTTCCGGCGTAAAGGTGCCGAATCTCGACTGGATTCCCGACGACCGCGAAGGCCTGACGATTTGTGACGCGACCTCTGCAGTATTCGCGATGGACATCGATTTCGAGAAACTCGACGTGGTCACATGGTCGTGGCAAAAAGTCATGGGCGGCGAAGGTGCGCACGGCATGATCGTGCTCAGCCCACGCGCGATCGAACGCCTCGAAAGCTACACACCTGCATGGCCACTACCAAAAATCTTCCGCATGACTAAGGGCGGCAAGCTGATCAAAGGCATCTTCAGCGGTGCGACCATCAACACCGTCTCGATGCTGTGCATCGAAGACGCAGTCGACGGCCTGCGCTGGGCAGAAAGCATTGGCGGCCTGCCCGCACTGATCGAGCGCTCCGAAGCGAACCTCCAAGCGATTGCCGATTGGGTCGCCAAGACCGACTGGGTTGAATTCCTCGCCGAAGACCCCGCCACCATTTCCAACACCTCGATCTGCCTGAAGATCACTGCGGATTGGTATCAAGCCCTGCCCGCCGACGAGCAAGCAGCCAAGGCTAAAAAGCTCGTCAGCATGCTCGACAAAGAAGACGTCGGCTACGACTTCGGCAGCTATCGCGACGCACCCGACGGCCTCCGCATCTGGGGTGGCGCAACCGTCGACACCGCAGATATCGAAGCACTACTGCCATGGCTCGACTGGGCCTTCGCTGAGATCCAAAGCTAAAGCGTCGTAGGCGCTAACGTTGGCGGAGGTCTGCCGTAGATGGCGAAGCAACATCAACCGCTCAACTTTGAACGCCGAATCACTTAAATCAAAAAGACGCTCCATCCAGAGCGTCTTTTTTTATGTCTAAAAAGCGACGGCGCGCCCTCCATTGGCATCAACATCGGCTCAACGTGGGCGAGCCGCCACATTCCCCGCCTCTCAGCCCGAATCGGGCGCTTGCTTAATTCCCAAAGAAGGAATTCAACAAGTCCAAGCCCATCTCAATGTCGTCGCGGCGGCGCTCTTCCTTAGATTTTTTTTGTGGCGCTTCTGATTCAACTGTGGTGCCGCCCTCGGCCTGAGGCACAAGTTCAGTCGACAGTTGCTGACTCGGATCAGCTTCCGCTGACACGGATTCTCGCTTATTCGAGGTCGAAAACGCTCCCTTCGCCGCATCATTAAGAATATCCATCAATTCCCCAGTATCTGGATCGGCTAAACTACCGGTAATTTGAATGTCCCGATTCCAACGTCTAAAGCCGTCTTCGGCAGCGCTGGACTGCAGCAATTCTAGCGTTTCTAAAGACTCAGTCAGACGGCCCTTTGCTCCGAGTGACAGAGTCAAATCCAACGGTTGATCCATCACCTCGCGCAAACCGCTCGCGCCCACCGAGCCGGACGCATCGATCAAAACACTGTCTCCCGTCAATCGCAGCTGCGGGATCAAGACTCGCTTGTCCACGCCGCGCGTGAGTTCGAAGACAAAACGATCAAAGGGAATATCCTTAAAATACGGAATGGTGCGCGACAGCGCCGTAATCCCTGGGCGATCCAGACTCTGCCCTAGCAGTCCCGCAAGACCTAGACCGAGTTGCTGGCGCTGATCCATTTCAAACGCCGTCAGCACGCCCTCCTCAGCGCTAATTTTGAGGGTTGCCGTGGAATCTTCGATCGCTGCATCCAAGGACTCGCCGACGCCCGTCAGCTGAAACACGCCGTCGAATCGCCCTTGCACGGGGGCGCTCTGATAGCGTTTAACGAAAAACGCGGGGTCGATATCTGCGAAACGAATGTCCGCAGTGAGACTGTAAGGCTTTGCCTGCGACGAGGCATACAAGATCGTACTACTGCCCTGCAAATCGCCCTCGCCGATCTTCGCTGAAATTGGATCCACCATCAACTTCGGCTCAGAAACGACTGCCTCGAGGGCAATCGCTTCAATCACCTGCCCCGCCTCGAGGCGAAATTCGTCGATACTGATCGTGGCACGACCATCCAGCATCGCCCATACAGGCGGTACGGCTACCGACACATCAACTCCAGCGTCGCGAGCCGTCTGAGGCTGCTCTGTGCCCCGCACAGCACTCGGGCGTGATAACGTCGGCGTTGCAACGGCCAGCTGCGCTCTCGGCGTAAAGGCTGCGCTCAGAATCGAAAGGTCCTCTTGAGTCACACGTGGCCCCGATACCGCTGCGGAAAAAGTCATCGGTGCTTGGCTCGGATTCACCTTAACTGCGAGTTGAAGGCTCGTTGAAGGGCGGCGTGATGGCCCCGCAAGAAGATCTGCCCCGATCGACCATTCGCCGAGCTTTGATGTCGGTTTCACCGCTAACGCGAGGGCATAGTCCTTCGCCACGCTCGGCATACTACGCGCACGTAGGCCCTTGACCTGCGCTTGCAGCTGCAGCGGCTCATCAGCAGAGGCATCGACGTTCACATTCAGTGATAGCTGACCACCAACAATTGAAGCATTGCCCGCTAAGGCAGGCAGCTGAAAGACTTCTTGGAGCCCAATTTGTAACTTCGCCTGCGACTGAATGCCTGCAACAGGATTGGCCGTATCACGTGTCGCATCCAACTGAATCACACCACTAGAGCTGCCTTGGATGAAAGAGCCGTATTTATCCGCAATACTTAGCGAGTTAAGCGAATACTTCAAAGACTGATCCGCGCTTAACTGCAATTCTGGGGTGAGCATCACGACGAGATCCTGAACCAACGGCACACCTGCCTCAGTCACAGTCAAAGGGCCGAGCTGAAGCGGCTCGGCAAAGGTCAGCACAAAGGCTCCATCCGCTGCACCTGCCACAGACAATACGAGCGACACAGGTACCTGCGATTGGATTTGTACCCCATCTGACAACCATGGATTGAGCCATTCGAGCTGCAGTGCTGTGATCGTAATATCCAGTAACTCACCCGACATATCCGCTTCGCCGCCAAATACCAAGCTGCGCTTCAAGTCTAGCGCCAATAGCTCAGTACTCGCAGCAGACGCAGTCAAATTCGCAGCGCTGAGCGTCATCGCCTCGCCGTCAGTCGATGCCACTGCATTGCCAGTGACTTGCAATCTATCCAGTATTGCCAACTTAGGAGCGATCAGCTGCGGTTTCGGCAGGTCGGCATTGAAGTTCACTAAAACAGTTGCCTCACCCGCAGCGTCATCGGCCCCCAGCGCCAATGCCGACTGCACTGAGATCAACTGCTGCCCTTGGCCATCCGCGCCCAATGTTCTCAACTCAAGTTGCAGCGACTCAAAGCCACCTTCGGCTTTCTGCTTGAAACTCAGCGTCGCAGTTGAATCAAAGACTTTCAAGCCAGACGGCAGCGGCTTATCCGTCAGCAATTGTAGCGACGCATCGATTTTAGAAGACTCGCCGGGTCGAATTGCCGGCGAATCGACTCGCAGCACGTACATCGAGCCCTGCCCGTCATGAATCTCACCTTCAAAGTCGATTCCATCAATATCGAGCAACCATTCAAAGTTGCCCAAGGCATTCAGTACTTCCATCGGGTTCGCCGATGCTTGTTCGGTCGCAGGTGGCGTTTCAGGTGCCGTCTCGACGCGAGGCTCACGCCCTGCCGCTGATCGATTAGCAGCAACAGTCGGCTCAGTCACCGTCGGAAGATCCATACGCAGTCCCTCCACTTGCAACACGCCCATCTTAATAGTCTGATCAAACACAGCTGCCAACGGCTCAAATGCGGTATCAACTGTGCCGACCTCCACCCGCGCGCCATCCGGCAACATCAGGATCAAGCCCGAGAGCGTCATCTGCCCAGTCGTCACATGGATCGACTCGATCGAACTACCTGCAGGTAATTGTCTCTCCACCAGACTTTTTTGGAAGCCAGCATTGGTCAGTATAAAATACCCGCCGACAAAGGCGATCAAGAGTAGTACAAAGAGAACAGCAAATATTCGAAACAAGGTTTTCATAGATATAAAGGGTAGAACCGTACCAAGCTATGAATAAACCGTTTGCTGGCAAGGTTCCTAAACGTAAAAAAAGCCGCCCCAATTGGGACGGCCTGTTTAAAAATATCTGCGAAACACTTACTTGCGCTTAGCTTCGACCAAGCGCTTTTCCTTAACTTGAT
>JABJQI010000127.1 GCA_018663485.1 Opitutia bacterium | reverse complement strand
TAATTGCGGCGTTGATCAAAAGAGGAGAGCTTGCCGGCCCAGTTCTGACTCGAGTCGAGCGATGCCAGATGGGTGGTGAAGTCCGACATATAAGCGCTGTTCCATGTCGTCGTGACAATGTCGTGAAGAATGCCGAAGTAGATACGTCGGCGCTGCGCATTGCCAGGCGTCGAACTCGAATTTGCCAGCTTGCTACATTCTCGGTTGGCGAAGATCGATGCTGTAGGATTCCCTCCGGCAGCACCGAAGTCCATGTCGTGCGGTAGGAACATGATCCGTCCGTCGGGGCGCGCGTAATACATCCCATTATGCTGGCTACCAGACCCGGCGTTGTCTCCCGCTCCGCTCAAGACAGCGTAGGCCATACCTCGGAACCAACTGTCAACATCGACGACATCCTCAAGCCCAGCATCAAAGGAGGCTCCCGAATTGCGAAAATGTTGATTGTAGGCGATGATTGGCGCAAAATTGTCGGCCTCCCGGTTGTTCTTGTTGAGAAAGAACCAGCGATAAAGTTCTGGATCGTCACTAGCATTCGAGACGCTCGATCCGGTCACACTGTCAGGTTGTGGACGCTTGAAACCGTTGCCGTCCTCACTTGTCGGATAATAAATGAGTTCATACTCGTAGAGCTGCCCATCACCACCATTGTCAAATTGCGAATCAAGGAAGACGTCACCGTAGCGAGCCATCTGCAAGAGTCCGCCGCCGGTCAGCGATGAATTTGGAGCAAGCACTTTGACGAAGTCATAGTAGCGGCTGATGACGCCGCTGGAATTGGCAATCATGATGTCGAAGAGCAATTCCCTTTGCCCCGGCCTCTGGCTTTCCGATCGGTCTATCGCGACCGAGTCGAGCGCGCCGCGATAGAGCCCATCCGATGGGAAACGCACGCTGTAGCCGACGCGGTTGAGATTGGCGCGTCCACGCTGGCTGCTTTTCAATCGCACGCCGCAGCCATAGTAGATATCTCCCTCACGATCGATGATGGTGGCACCGAGACGGTCATTGCTCATCACTTCAATGGACCGGTGCTGGAAGCTGGAATCCGCCGCAGTCATAATAATGCGAAAATTTCGCCAACCGTTGGTGGCTGCCAACCCGTCACTTACTTGAAACATGGCCCGCGAGTCCGGACCCGCTTGTGGAAATGTCTGCGTGGCTCCGGCCGAGTCGGCACCAGTCAGGTAAAACTGGACGCGTGCCCCGGCTGACTGTCCAGGGACCTGCCCGCTGTATGATCCACCCGCACCGCCACCCATTCCGACAGTCTGAAATACCCCACCGTTGACCGAGTAGAATAAAGTGAGGCTTGAAATACCATCCGGATCATTTGCCACCACTGAAACAGTGGTGGGTTCGCCCGCCGAGGGTACTACCGGAGAGTGCTTCATCCCCGAATAGGTTGGCCCGATGTTCACCTCAGCACGCGAATTAGGAGCAGATGGGGTGCCGACATCTTGGGGGCGATCGATCAGGTTCACGTTGGCACAGCGGTTAAAATAGAGCCGCGTGTGCAGCTGTCGAGACCCCGAAACCCAGCGAGCGCGGAACGAAATTTCATACTCGGTGCCATTTGAGATGGCCGAAGAGAGTTTCGTGAAAATCTGATTGTGCATGTGCTCGGTCGCGCCCGTGGCAACGATCCGCAAAACCTTATTTCCTGGGGTATCCGGATCATCGATGATTTCTCCATGCCGATGATTGCCAACAAGTTTCCAAGCGGCCGCATTATTGAAGGTCGTATCGCTCAGCTTCTGCACCGCACCCCCGTCGGGGTTTTCGATCACGCTGATATCATCGATCAGCATTTCGCCGTCGGAAAGCAGTCCCATATTGAACTCGCGCCATTGATTGTCCGGCCCACGACTACTCGCTGCCCTCTCTCGATAAGTGTAAGTCTTCCACTCCGTTCGGCTGGACTCATCGCTCGCTACCCACGCCACTGCATCGCCATTGTCTGCATTCAAATCGCGTAACTCCAAAGTCGAACCACCGCCATCAGCAGCCTTAGGCCAGCGCCCTCCGTCGAAGTATCTGAGTTCGTCCACCGGGTTACGGTGAGCATCACGCAGCAAGATGTATTCGCTGGTTCGTGACAGAGAGCCCGAGAACTCACCAAGAAGTCGGGCGCCGGGAAACGCGGCGGTAAAAAGAGCCGAATCACGTGCAACGCAAGCATGCTCCCCCGGTGCAAGTATCGTGCCTGCAGGGAAACTGAAGGCGATCCCACGGTCGAAGTCCCAGCCGCCAAGGTCGACCGCGCTTGCTCCACGGTTGGCAATCTCGATCCACTGGTTATCTGAATTGCGAAACGGCAACGCCGCGATGCCGGGAGAAGTTTGCACACGCGCATCGAGCCCAACCCCGAATACCGTGTCGCTGCTCCCCGTGCTACTCTGATGCACCTCCACCGAAAGCCGGTTTGCGCCGATCATGAGGCTCGATACTGGGATCTGCAAGGTCTCAATAGCCGCGTTGCCAACGCTTGGACTTGCAAGGGTTTCTGGGTTGAGCGCACCCGAAGACAAGTTGAATTCGCCAACCCGTAGCCCGTTGATATAGAACGCGGCTCCGTCATCGATTTGATGGGTTATTACCAGTGATTCGGCGGTGTTAAAAATCTCCGCTGAGACAATGAAATCCGTCTCATAGTAGTAAGTCACGGTCGACGTAGTATAGTTGCTAAGGACCGTCGAAAGTGAGACCGGTAACGCACCGGTCTCAAAACCAATTGGCCCTGTCGCGGTTTTCCAATTACCGACAGACGGATGTTCTTCGGTCGCCCAATCAGGAGCCAAATCGACATCGGCACTATTATACCTCCAGTTGTCTCCCATCACTACTAGTGGCATAACATCGAATGTCGGTGGCACCCCCGGACTGCCCCCAAGGCCTGGTGGGCTGTATGCGATTTCACTAATCACGATGTCTTGATTGAACACAAAAATATTCGGAAAGCCTGGCGTGGCGATGTTGGGATAGCACCAAGTTCCCTTCCTTTCTTCGGCACGGCCGCGGAGCCTCCCAGTCACCTCGCGGGCGTCGAGGACCACCGTCTCGTTGGCATCAAAAAGAAAAAGTTTCTCACCATCAGCAGGCTTGAAGCCGAGAGTAGCCTCATCAATCAAAAGAAGGGCTCCCGGGGCGAGCTGCCCGGCCTCAAGCTGATATTGGCGCAATGGATCATTACCAGCCGAGATAACGATTCCCGTGAGCTCGATATTAGCTGGACCATTGTTGATTAACTCTACCCAAAAGCTGGTCTCAGTCGCGGGCGGCACTTCATTGAATGAAAGCATCGGAATGGAACCTGGATTCACGCCAGCGAATTCCACATCTAGTTCGACCCCGAACACGGTGTCGCTGCTGCCGATTCTTTCCTGATGGACTTCAACTGAAATCCGATTACTCCCTGAAACCAGTGTGCTAGTCGGGAGTGTCATATCAGCTGAAAGGTTATCGATTTCCACGCCACGGAGAGCTGTGGTGCTAGCGTCGATGACTCCGGCAGGCATATTCACCCGCAAAACTTCCGTTCCGTTGAGATAGACCACCGCGCCGTCATCAAAGCCGTGCCGCAATTTGAGAGACTGCAATCC
>JABJQI010000094.1 GCA_018663485.1 Opitutia bacterium | reverse complement strand
TGTGATCCACTTCGTCTGTGATGCGTCATCGCCCTCCGTGCCTGTGGCAGAGGACTGCCTTGGCAACTTCACCCGAATCGTTTGATCCCGCGCAGAGAGAAAGTTAACTTTCACTTCAAAGGGATCCAATCGCCACTCCATATCAACTTTAACACTCGCACGTGTGCGTATCCCGGTAATCTTCCCCGAACTCAGTTGTTCAGGCACCGCCGGCAGCAGCTTTATCAGGCCAGGTCGAGACTGCACCAGCATTTCGTACACGGCTGAAGTCAGGCCCATATTAGCATCGATTTGGAAAGGCGTCGAATGCCCAAAGGACCAACCCATCGTCATGCCGGATCCGCGATAGTCATTGTGATAAGTGAAAAAGTTTTTGCCCACACAAGTTTGCATCAGAGTTTCAAGGCACTCAAAAGCCTGCGCTCCATCCCCCATACGCGCACGAATGTTAGCCATGTGTGCCAGTGACCAACCAGTCTGATCCTTCAAACCAACCGTGCCGCGTTTATCGACCGCATGTTGAAAGGCCTCAAACAGCATCGGTTCCGCTTCTCTGGAAATTTCGAAGCCGGGAAAAACTGGATAGATATGCGACAAGTGGCGGTGCTCGTAATTGTCCGAGAACCGGTGATCGAGCCATTCGCGAACCGCCCCATCTTCATTCACCTCATACGCTGGCAAGCCTTCAAGCATACACTCCCACTGCTCATAGCATTCACCATATAAATCAAATTCACGTGAGCTGCGAAGCAAATTCCCCAGCAACTCGCGAGCCACAGCGACATCCATAGTCGCGTTCACCGTCAAGCGAGGATGCATCGAACTCGACGACTCAATATCGCAAAACTCGTTAGGCCAATTTTCTGGTGAAGTCGATGGCGAAATCACGACCTTGCCGGCAGTATCATAGCTAAAGTAGTCTTCGTAGAAGAGCGCTACATCGCGCATGAACGGCAAAAGGTGGTCCCGCAGAAATACTTTATCGTTGGTAAACAGGTAGTAGTCGTAAAAGAGCTGACACAGCCAACCAGCTCCCGAAATCCAATTTACAATCCATGAGCCGGCATGGGAGGACAGTCCTGTCTCAGGTGAGGTCAACGCCGGAATAAACATACCGCGGCAGCCGAATAACTTGCGCGCATTTTCACGGTATTCCTCTAGATGTGACTCGTAGAAATTAAACACCCCGAGTACTTTCTCGCTCATGCCACCAGGTAAGGCCTGCCAATAATTCATCAACAGATTTTCGTTGATCATGAAGAAACAATCCCAAGGTGGCGCATAATCGCCATTCCAAATGCCCTGCAAGTTAGACGGCACTGAACTGTGGTTCGAACTGCCCACTAGGAGATAACGCCCATAGGCCGTCATCTTTTGAAGCATCGCCACCGGCATGGTGCCGTTGTACGATTTCTCCAATAGAATTTCGTTGGTCGTATGATTATCCGCACAATCCAAAAATTCAACATGGCAGGCATCGAACTGTAAGCGGTGCTTGGCTTCATGGCGCTGCAACAGAGTCGAATAATCAGACTCAAACAAGCGCAGCTCGTCTTTCAAGCGGTCCACCGCAGTGTCGCTCGGCTCGTAAATAAAAACCTTAGCGATCAGCAGCAGGCGCTCCGCATTCTGAACGATCAGGCCCTCGCCCGACTCGTTCGGCTCAACGCTGGCTCCATCTGAAGTCATCACCCGAGCCACGACACCATATTGCGCACCCTTATAATTCGGATCAGTGTAGCGGCCGATACCGATCAACCACTCACCATCCGCACTAGCGGTAAAATCGATCGGCGGTTGGAAGCGTTGGCCCTCCTTGTAGATCGCGTCGATCAAGTCATGTAGCTCCAAGTTGACCACCCACTCCTGCTCAGCAAAATTACTGCCGAGTTGCTCCACCACGATGCAGTCATCCGCACGCGATACGAAACTACGGCGCAATTGTGGCATATCCTCCCACTCCCAGCGCGTCAAGGTCTCGCCCGCAGCCATGTCGAGATAGCGGCGGTAATTTTTAAAGCGCCATTCCGAAGTGCTGCGTAGGCAGAGATCCGCTGCTGGATGGTAGACCGCGCACTTACCTTCCTTGCCTGTCGATTTTAACGCATCATGATACAGTTCGTTGGCGGCGAGAAAATCGCCTTGCGCGATCAATTGACGACTTTCTTGTAATAATTCGGACAAATCCGGCAACTCCGGCACCACGCCTTCATACCACAAGCGCTCGTGGTTGATGAGAATGCGCTCTTCGCATATGCGGCCATACGGCATCGCGCCTAAGCTGCCATTTCCGAGCGGAAAGCCATCGCGCCACCAACCCGCGGGTTGCGACATTTCCAGGAGTGACTGCCGTTGCGGCCATTCGTTTAGATATTCTTCTACGTTCATCTGTAATTAATTCGCTGACAGTAATCGTGATCGCTATGACTCAATCTCTTTTTGCTCTGCATCCAATTGTTCAATTTCTTCAAGAAAGTCCGGCTGTTCGACATCGTTGGCACAGTCCTGACGGATACGACGAATCGTCCAAATCGTTCCCAGCACAGCGACCACCATCAATCCAAGCCCCAAATCACGTGGACCGAGGAGCAATTTACCCACACCAAATAAGCCTGAAAGCAATGTGACTAGGCCAATAAACCAAGAGCACAGAGTGCGACCAAGCGGTTCTTCTTCGACATAAACGACAGTCATTTGACTGATCACTGGCTTCCAACCCAAAGCAAACGGACGCGCGCGCGCCGCAAAGGCTTTCAAGTGATCCATATCCTCCGCTTTAGTCAAAAGAGACCCCACGATACAAGCGATACCCGAAGCCAGCACCATAATCAACATACGAGCACCGACTAAGTCGGGATCATTACTCAGGTGATGTAATACTTCGCCCGTAACAGGGTCAGCCAGCCCAGTTCCAAACAGTGAGTCTGTCCACGCATTGTCGAACGCATTCACTATAATTAATAAAATGGTCATCACCCAACTCACAGCCAAGGCACATAATTCACCCTTACCAGTCGTGCGCCACCAGAGCCAACGCAACACACCTGGAACCACACCAGAGGAGCCAAGTACAAATGCCAACGTTAAGAGCACTTGCATGCTCTCAGCCCAAATCGAAATGACTGCGCCAGCAAACGCCATGAACACAGTCGCAACACGTGCGATGGTTACGTAGTTCTTCTCGGTCGCATTGGGATTCATAAACCTGCGATAAATATCATTCACCAAATACGATGAGCCCCAATTGAAGAGTGTGCTAATCGTCGAAATAAAGGCCGCCAACAGCGCTGCGACCAGCAAGCCCTTGAGGCCGACAGGCATGATCATCACAATCATTCTTGGATATGCAGCACTCTGATCTGCAACGCCTCCTAAATCAGGAATCAAAATCATCGAGCACAATGCCACCAATATCCACGGCCAAGCCATCAATGCATAGTAGACGACCGTGTGCAGCAATTGTGCAAACGCCGCGTTCTTCGCATCCTTACTCGCCAGCAAGCGCTGCGCTTGATACGCGCCACAAAGACCTACACCGATCCATAAAAAGCCAAAGTAGCCAATCGCATTCCACACCGACATTTCCCCTTCTCCAGAGCCGATCCTCGGCGCAATGCTGAGCTCAGTTCCGCCCCAATCGGACAAGGCCTGAACTTTCTCTACCATCATATCTAAACCGCCCACGGCTTTAACCGAAAGAACCGCCAGTAATACCGTGCCCACAGTGGCCAAAATGAACTGAATGAAATCCGTATAGACCACCCCAAATAAACCCGACAGGCCACACATCAATAGCGCCACTGTCACCACCGCGACCGTCACCATGACTTGAGACTCAGGCGGAAGCCCCACGGCCTCACGACCAATCGTCTCCATCGCCTTGATCACCCATGCTGAAATAAGCGGGCAAATAATGATCGCACCCCACGCACCCGACCAACCACGCAAAGCCTTCGCCGGTGCACCCCCGTAGCGGGCTTCCATAAATTCAATGTCCGTCACAAACGCCATACGACGCCACTTGCGCCCGAAATAGACGAACGCGAGCACGGAACCAATCAACGGTGCCCAAAACTGCCAGATGTAATGCACCCCGTGACTACGCACCAGCGCACTCACCCACAGTGGCGTATCGGCCGCAAAACTCGTCGCAATCATCGAGGTGCCACCAATATACCATGGTAACGAGCGCCCTGAGACGAAGAACGAATCCATGTCCTCGCCCCCCTTTTTAGTAAAATACAGACCGACGCCGATCAGCGAGAGCAAGATCGCGGCGATTACAAGGTAATCTAGGAATTCAAGTGAATGCATAAGGAATTATGAGTGAATGGTGTTAATAGAAATGTTAATGACGCCGAGCCCGAAAACTCGCACGACGTCGTTTTTGAAAGACATCAGCAGCCGCTCACCCCAAAACGACCACGAACAGCGACGAGCAGAAATAATAAAGAAGCAAGAGAAAATAAATGGCAGGATGTTAGTATTAACCCTCGGTAAGTCAAGAGACCATTCCTCCATTAATACATGAACCCACGGGGAGCTTCCGCTGCTCTCTTTAAATCTCTGACCTCAATGATTCACTCAAACGAGACGATGGAATCAGCTCCAATATCACCTTCGCTAAATACGACTTTTCGGTCCGAATCCAACAGCAGTAAACGGAACCCCTGTAAGCGCAACGAGCTGCCCCCCGTCCGATTGTATATTTTGATCTCATCAACTTGAACCGAAGAACCTAAATTGACTTCCCACCAAGGGTCTGAGGACGCCTCGGTGTGGGTGACTGACTGATTGCTATACACGCCATCCGTATTGCCATCAACTGCTCGCGCGGCGTCACCACCATAGATCGTGGATGATTGAGATGCCGCCTGATTGAGAGCGACGTTCCTGCCATTGGCGAAGACTTCCACCTCTGCAATCGATAACGCACGACCTTCACCGGGAAGCTCGATTCGCAGATATCGAGCCGCGCCCTTCGTCGAAAGCGGATGCACTGCTCGCTTCGCAGTCTTCTTCTGAACTGGCGTAGGCACCACGCTCGCCTGACCGCCGCCCTTCTGCGCATAATAGAAGCTATGCCCGGGGATGCGTGCCTCCGACTTTGCATTGAGACCGAAGATGTTTAAATCAGCCTCTGGCACTGAGATTGGCTCAATGCTTAGATCCACCTGTTCGAGCTCCACTGGAGTTAACATCGCAGTTTGCCCCTGCTTCAAATCAATCGCGATAACCCCTGCCTCCATCTGCTTGACTTGATCAGCACGTGCGAGTTGACCATCAATCGTCACCTTTGGCTGAGCGATGTCGGTCTTTACGATGCATGGCGAGCCGATGAGACTCTGCAATTTCACAAATTGAGTCACTCCGCCTTGACGCTTCGCGCTCACTAGGAATGCCCCCTGTGTGCGCAGCTGGTCGAACGCGACGTCAGCCCATAGGTCAGGCGTTCCAGTGAAGACGCGAATCTTCCCGCCCCAACTTTGCAACAGCATATCATGCAGAGCCGTGGCAAAGGACAGGGGGCTCTCAATCACGGGGTTGCCTTCTGCATACATCGTAGTCGAAGACACATTCTTATGTTTGATCAAGAAATCGAGGTAGAAGTAAGCCTGCTCTGGGTCGCCAAGCATCGCATACATCGAGGCGGCCCCCGTGGCGGTATAGCCGGTCACTGACATGGCCTTATCCTTCTTCTCCAAATTGCAAGTCACATCGAGCCAGTGATCCAGAGTTGTGCGCAGCATCTTCGCATCGACCTCATTCTCCGGAGTAATCAATGCCAGCGGATACATCGGCAACAGATGTGAATAATGGCGATGCGGTTTTGAGAAAGGGATGTCCTTGCTGATCCGAAGTCCGTTCTCAT
>JABJQI010000056.1 GCA_018663485.1 Opitutia bacterium | reverse complement strand
GCCTTGCTCAATGGGCATGCGCGCTGCCCAGACATTAGCTCAGAGCAGCACAAGTCACTCAAAGACATTCGCCACTACCTAGAGGGCACTTACGACGAACTCAGTGAGTTCACCAGCCACAAAAACGAGGTAATCGATACAGATACACTCGAATACCAAGTGCCGGGTGGTATGCTTTCCAACTTCCGCACTCAGCTCAAAGAGCAGAAAATGGAAGATAAATTCGAAGAGGTGTTTCGCGAAATCCCTGTGGTTCGCGAAGCGCTCGGTTGGATTCCGCTCGTTACACCGACTTCTCAGATTGTCGGCATGCAAGCTTTCCTGAATGTTAAGTTTGGTCGTTGGAAACAAATCTCACCACAAGCAGCTGACATCGCGCTCGGTTACTACGGCCGCACCCCTGCGCCAGTCTCTACCGAACTGCAGCAACTCGCATCCAAACAGGCAGGCAGAGAGCCAATTACTTGCCGCCCAGTCGAAAGCCCGAATGCGCAGCACAAGCACATGGATGACCTTCGTAAGGAACTCAAGGATTTGAATATGCCGAGCGACGATGAGCACTGCATTATACATGCGATGTTCCCACAGCAGTTAGCCACGCACTTTAAAAACAAAAATAAATCAGCTAAAGTGAGCGTTCCAGCTGCCAAAGCGGCAACGACTACCCCCGCAGGTAATGGTGAAGTCAAACGTTACGTCCTCAATGTGAACGGCAAACGCATAGAGGTAGGCGTTGAAGAATTGCTGTAGTCTTAACTTGGTAGCAAATATCGCACCGCACAGGGCGAACCAATTTGTACATTCAACGATGCTTCGTTTTCTGCTGACAGCTACCACTGGTGCACGACTGCTAAAATGCGGTGCAACACAATCTGTTCCGTTTTTCCGTGACCTATAAAATAGTACCTGCATAAAAAAGATGAATATAGAAGCCGCCAACACCGACGCTTGGAACATCGCCAAAGGTAAAAATCCTGAGCAGCCTACAGTCTTGCGATTCAGACCCAGTTTACTTGAACATTTGGGCAACGACGACTACCCTAGTAGGCTAGTAATTATCTGGCAATTTGATGCAGCAGATACATCTGGGATGCCAGACGAGACTCAGAGTGCCGACATGAAAGACTTTGAAGACATGCTGATTGATTCACTCGATCCAGATCGACTAGCGATACTTGCTTTTGTCTTCACTAGTTCGGGTGCAAGGGAATGGAATTTCTATCTCTCAGACGTCAGCGAAGTCGGGATCCGGATCAACAAAGCCCTCTCAACTATCCCACAATTACCTATAGACTTAACCGTTGAGCATGACCCTAATTGGGAGGAATTGAGGCAAGTCTTTCAGCTTTGCCAGCAGGGAGGCTAGGCAAGATCAACCCTCGGGGATATTTGCGTGGCGCATCTGTAAGGCACCCGCCGCTACCACTCCTCAATGACAGTTAATTGCGATCAATCACGATCCAATAAAGTTTCTCGGCATCACTTCTAAAATCGCACTACCATATGTTACGCATTTTTCGAGACTATGAGTTGCAATTTCCGGATGCCACGGAAGGCTATGATAGTTATACATTTCGTCATGATTAATCGTGGGCTAGCTCGTAGCATCGCTTTCGTATGGCATTCCCTTTAAGAAATCTACTTACTATAATTCTATGCAACCAATCGACCTCGACGCCCACTGGGGCGAGATACGCCACGAAGCCAGCCAAATCGTCGCCCGCGAAAAGGCGCTCAAGCCGCTACTGGACGAGACTGTACTGGATCGTTGCTCGTTTGCCGAATGCCTCACCTATCGCCTTGCCCGCAAATTGGTGAACCACTCGACCTCAGTCAAAGTGCTGTACGAGGTGTTCATCGAAACCTTCATTCATGAACCAATGATCCTACAGCATGTCGCTTTTGATATGCGTGCTTTTTATGAGCGTGATCCGGCTTGCCCAGATGCACTGACCCCATTGCTATATTTTAAAGGTTTTCAGGCACTGGTCTGCTACCGAATTGGTCATCACCTATGGCAACACGATCGCAAAGAGCTCGCGCTCTACCTACAAAGCCTTATCTCCGAGACATTCGCTGTGGACATCCATCCTGCGGCTAAAATCGGTTGTGGGATTTTGCTCGACCACGCAACAGGCTTCGTCGCGGGTGAAACCACTGTGATCGAAAGTAACGTCTCGATTCTGCACGAAGTGACTCTGGGAGGAACTGGTAAAGACCGCGGCGATCGTCACCCGAAGGTGCGTTCTGGCGTGCTGCTTGGCGCAGGGGCCAAAATCCTCGGCAATGTTGAAATCGGTG
>JABJQI010000103.1 GCA_018663485.1 Opitutia bacterium | reverse complement strand
CCAAGGTGTGGAGGCTCCCCGTGGAATGGGCTCCAGTTGGAAGCGTTGACTTAAGAAGGCTTCCTGCAGTTCGCTCGTCTGCACGGCTTGATCGATGTGATCTTCCACAGTGATGTATTGGTCGGCTTGCCAGGCATTTCGTATCCGAGTGAGATCTGTCTCCGATTCGAAGAACCAGCGGTGGCTGGTGTAAGTTTCTTCAACCGAAGCGATTTCGAGCTGACCAGTTTGATTCTCGATGTGGAGACTTTGCCCGGTTGATCGGTTGCGTATCCAATATTGATCGGGTTCCGGTGAGAGGCTGATATACCAATGGGTGTTTAAATCACGCACGTCCGCAGTTTCATGATAGATGGCAAATTCTTGCCCCTCGATATGGCTAAGGTATTTATCTTTATAGACGCTTTTGATACGCAGATATTGCCGATCCAGCGGATCGACGAAATCTTCGATCGCATACTGAGCTAGAGTTGTGGCAGGTATGCTCGCGATGAATAGAAGTATTAAAAGACTAAAAAATGGCTTCATAAGGGAGGTGGAGCGTATTCGCTCAGTCTCAGGATTACTCCTTGTCTTTACTGCTGCAAAGGCAGTCGTGCTTTATGTAAACATACATATTTATTTGCCATCTTGGGTTTACATAAACCTGTGTGTGGTGTTTTCTCTTTATAGAAATCCCCTACGTTTAAATCCATACAACCAAGAATGTTATGCGCCTCTTTCTCTCCAAACCAAAATCTGCCTTCACACTCATCGAGTTGCTGGTCGTGCTCGCTATTATCGGTATTCTCGCTGCGATTTTAATCCCTGCTGTTGGTAAAGTTCGAGACTCTGCTCATCAAGCAGACTGTGTGAATAATCTGCGTCAACTGACCACTCTCTACTTACTCCGGACTCAAGAGAAAAAAGGCAAGTTGCTCGCTGCGAGCGATGGCACTGCGGGGGGCAAATACTGGCAGTTCTACCTTCAAGAATTCATGGAAGCCGATAGCGAGACGCGACAGATGGATGGCTTTCACTGTAAAGCTTGTCTCGGGGCAAACCCAGATCTCGACGACGGACGCGACATCCTGCGCTCGACCTATGGGTTGAACAACTTTATAGGTCGTGGTGGTGTCAATCCTGGTGGCGCATCGACCTGGGGTATCAATTTTCTGATACAAGCACCTAGCCCATCCAAGACCGTCCTGTTCGCCGATCCCGCGATGGAGAGTAATCGTAATACGATGGTCGGCATTGGTTACGAGGCTAGCTTGTTTCCTGTCTCCTATCACCCAGGTGGCCAAGTTAATATGTCATTTCTAGACGGCCATGTCGAAACTCGCACCGTCGCGGAGATTCCGACTTCCGACGATGTTTACCCCAAAGGTCGTGCTGGCTCGCTGTTTTGGCGCGGTTGGTAGCTGAAGCATCTTACTCATAATACTCCTTCCCAAATCGATCATGAATACTGTATCCAAATTATACTTACACACAGCAGTTGCACTGTTTGCGGTCGCAACCGCAAGTGCGCAAGTCACTGCGGTCAATCACGGCGACCATGAATGGAGTGGTGCTGAGTGGACCGCGGGAGTTCCGGTTGCAGGCGGCACTGCCTTTCTGAACGACAATACCAGCATCAACATTTCCGACGGAACTGCAGCCACTGCTCAGGGTATTCGCATTGGCAATGTCACCTCCTCAGTCGCGATGCTGAGCTTGCTCGAAGGCTCAATCGTTGCCCATTACATCGTGGTCGGCAACAGTGTGACGTCGAACGGTAGCTACTATCAGGACGGTGGCGCGCTGACCATTAATGATAGCCAGAATATTGATTTCATGCTCGGCTCGAATGAGGGGGCTTCGACGTCTCCGTGTGTTGCCAATGCGACATTTTCCGGTGGCAGTGCGTCTCTGGCTGATATCGTCTTTAATCTTTCGCCCAACCGTTCGCTCAGTTTTACCGTCGATGGAAGTCGCAGTCATATTTCCGCCAAATCGCTTGTCGCAATGCCGCAGGCTCCGACATGCAAGCCAGCTACGCTGGATTTCAAGTTTGATCGTCGTGGTGTGAGCACACTCAAGCTAAGCAGTTTCGCACAAATCGGTGCGGGGGATCGAATCAAACTGAAAATCGATGGCTCTGACTATATGGGCAATCAGGATCGCTTTATCTTGATTGAGACACCCAGTCTCGAAGGTGGGTTTGTCGATATTGAGCTCGTTGGTTTCAATGGTGGTGCGTCTGTTTATGCGGAGGACAATAATATTGTGCTCGTTATCAAATAATACCGAACCTCTCGCTAACTCATTTTGAACCGTCACCATACTACCCGTCCTGAGGATGAAATTCCTTTTCTGCAAAAGTGCGTTTATGGCACTGGACAGATTTCGAATATCATCCTCGCCTTGGCCATCGCCAATCTCGCGCCCTTTGTGCTCACCGTAGAGTTACAGGTCGATGCGTTTCTAGTCGGCTTGGCCATGGGCTTGCCGCGCTTGTGGGATGCCTTTACTGATCCGGTCGTTGGTTACCTCTCTGATAATCACCGTTCTCGTTGGGGGCGACGTAAACCGTTTCTGTTTGTGGGGGCGATCAGTGTCGGGCTCTGTCTGGCGTTGATGTGGCAAATGCCCCGCGGTTGGTCGGAGATGAGCTACTTTTGGTTCTTCTTTGGTATGTCGTTGGTGTTTTACCTAGCCTACACGGTCTATGCCACGCCGTTTGTGGCGCTTGGCTACGAGTTGACATCAGACTATCATGAGCGAACCCGTTTGATGGGCACGATGAATTTTATTGGCTCGTTTGCTGCGATCCCCATGGCGTGGCTCTTCGCGATTACTCAATGGGATATCTTTGATGATGGTGTGCAAGGCGCACGTTTTCTGGCCGTAGGTCTCGCAATTGCCGTGATTGGCCTCGCGATGGTTCCGATCATATTTCTGAAAGACCCGACGAAGCATCGCTTTCAAAAGCAGAGCGCCGCCGAGAAAGCCATTACCGATGCAGTGCCCAAGCTTTCGTTTATGGCTGGCCTCAAGACGACACTGAAGAGCGGTAGCTTTCGTTGTATCTGTTTTGCGACCTTTGCCTTTTTTCCCGGCCTTATTCTGATTCAAAACTTCAGCTCGTTTCTGGTGATCTACTACATCTATGGCGGCGATAAAGACGCCTCTTCGGTGTTGATCGGTTGGTCGGGGTCGCTCGCTGCGTTCCTCGGGCTTGCTTTCATTCCATTGGTTACCTGGATGGGCACGCGTCTCGGTAAGCGCCAAGCATTTATGATCTGTGCGGGCTTGGCGCTGTTTGGCACGTTAATCAAATGGTTCTGCTATCAGCCCAGCATGCCTTATATCAATCTGATTCCAGGGCCCTTTATCGGAATCGGCTTTTCCGCGCTCTGGATTTTAATGGGCTCGATGATGGCTGATGTGTGCGACGAAGATGAGCTCCATACGGGTGAACGACGTGAGGGCACTTATAGCGCGATTTACTGGTGGATCGTTAAACTCGGTCTATCCGCTTCACTCATGGTCTCGGGGATACTGCTCAATGTGACTGGTTTCGACGAAGCGCTTGGAGCTGCGCAGAGCGACACGACCTTCTTTTGGATGCGCATCTGCGATATTGTCTTTCCTGCTGCCTTTATAGCGGTCTCGATTTACTATATTTACAAATTCCCACTGACCGAGGAGCGTGTCTATGAGATTAAGCAGACGCTGGATTCCAAGAAAGCTGCCGCCGAAACCACCGTATAATTGATGCAAACAAGACTGATACTCCTAGGCTTATTGGCTGCCCTAAATCTGCACGCAGACAGCTATCAACGTGAGGACAACCTGAGCTATCGTAGTGAGGCGGAGACTGCGGCAGACGCCTACGTCGCGGAGCGCTGTGTGCTCGATCTTTCGTATCCTAAAAACAAGGACGGCTTCGCCACGATTGTATGGTTCCATGGTGGCGGTCTGACTGAAGGCAACAAATACATTCCTGGAGAGATTGCCTCAGCTGGCTACGCAGTCGTCGCGCCGAACTACCGATTTAGTCCCAGGGTGAGTGGTCAAACCTGCGTCGAGGATGCTGCGGCTGCCATCGCCTGGGTCTTTGAAAATATCGCGGAATATGGTGGTGATCCAGATAAGATATTTCTATCAGGGCACTCCGCTGGCGGCTATCTTGCCAGCATGGTGGGGATGGATAAAAGCTATCTGCAAGCCTACGACATTGATGCGAATCAGATCGCTGGGTTGATTCCCTTTAGCGGTCACACCATTACACACTTTACTATTCGTAAAGAGATCGGTGGTTTTCCGCCACACCAGGCACTCGTCGATCAGATGGCACCGCTTTACCATGTGCGCGCCGATGCGCCACCGCTGTTGCTGATCACAGGCGACCGCGAACTGGAGCTCTGGGGCCGCTACGAGGAGAATGCCTACATGATGCGTATGATGCGCGTCGCGGGGCATAAGGATACACGTATCATGGAGCTCGACGGTTACGGTCACGGTATGGAGCGTCCCGCGTTTCCATTGCTACTCAAGGAAGTAAAGCGGGTGCTCGGCGAAGAGTAGGCCTGCCTC
Source organism: Opitutia bacterium (assembly GCA_018663485.1). Classification (GTDB taxonomy): domain Bacteria; phylum Verrucomicrobiota; class Verrucomicrobiia; order Opitutales; family Coraliomargaritaceae; genus Lentimonas. The sequence continues at coordinate 1,322 of JABJQI010000103.1, read as the reverse complement.
CGATTCACTACTGATAGATACGAACGTAATCGACTTTAAGCTGAGCGGGGAATTCTGCCGTATAATCGGGGTGCCCCGGCCAGTTGCCACCGACCGCTAGATTGATGATCATGTGGAAGGGCTGGTTGAACGGGGCAGGGGATGGGCCACCCTCAGACTGCCATTCGTTAACTTCGTAGTAGAGAGTTTCGTCAACATACCAGCGTATGCTGTCGGCCGTCCATTCAATCGCGAAGACGTGAAAGTCGTCTGCGAAATTTCCATCTGTCAGCGAGTAGGTGCCTCCCGTATGTTTGTTACGAGGCCAACTGCCGCCGTGGTGGATGGTGCCATGGATTTTTTCAGGCTCATGCCCAACGAGTTCGACGATGTCAATTTCGCCACTGGCTGCCCAACCACCATAACGATCTGAATCGGGTAGTAGCCAGATCGCAGGCCATAGGCCACGACCTTTAGGTAACTGTGCGCGAATTTCAAAGCGCCCGTATGTCCACGCTGCTCGGCGCTTGGTGCGGATGCGGCCGCTGCTATAGTCTTTCTGCACCCCAGCGATGTTGATCGCTTCTTTATGTGCTTCGATGACTAGATGCCCATGTTCGACTCGCACGTTCTTTGGCAGGTCGAGGTAGTATTGTAATTCGCTATTACCACCACCATGCCCGTTCTCTTCGACTGCCCATTTTGTGAAGTCGAGCTCAGTGCCGTCGAATTCGTCTGACCAGACTAGGGCGGGCTCGGCTTGGAGACTCGCAACGCATAGCATCGCAATGAATTCGTAGCGCATGATTGAATGTGGTTCTAGTGCACGAGTTACTCGCACATCTTAATCAGTGAGTAGTGTTTCGCCCATTTGTGAACGACGGATCAGCTGTATGAAATGATCCGGCTGCTTCCATTCGCCGTCCCAGTAATAATCGTAGCAACGGTTGATTCCAGTGCCTTCGCCTAGATCGTTCCATGTGGCGAGCACTAGGATGTCGGACTCACGGCTGCCATCGAGGATCTGTTTGAGCACGGCGTCGTCCTTGACCAGCCGATCATCCGGCTTCGCACGCACTTCGACATGGTCATTCCAACGACTGGTCGAATCCCAACGTGGCATGGCGTGACTTAGCGTGATGCCGTTGCGCGTCTCGCTGGCGAATTTGGCTTCGAGGTCGAAAGTGAACCATTGGAAATGTGAGTCCGAAGTGACCTTCATGTTTGGCTTATAGTTATAGGCAGAATCAACGGCGACCCATGGTTCGACGCCAAACTCTTCCTTGAAAAGGCTTTTCATGACAGGGAGCACTTGATCGAAATTCGCTTTATTTTGCAGGGTG
>JABJQI010000093.1 GCA_018663485.1 Opitutia bacterium | reverse complement strand
GCAGAGCGCTCCCTCCTACCGATCCTTCCTCCAGAAGACGAGTTCCCTTATGCGATCCGCGTTGTCTCTGAAGTCATGAGCTCTAACGGCTCGACTTCAATGGCGTCGATCTGTGGTGGTTGCCTCTCTCTGATGGATGCAGGTGTGCCAATTACAGCACCTTGTGCTGGTATCTCAACTGGTCTAGTTACTGAAAAGGACGCGGATGGTAACATCACCAAGAGCGTTCTCCTCACTGACATCCTCGGCGCAGAAGATCACTTCGGCGACATGGACTTCAAGGTTGCTGGCACACCAGAAGGTATCTCCGGCTTCCAGCTTGATCTTAAGATCACAGGTCTGCCATTCGACATCGCACTCGAAGCTATCAAGCAGAACCGCGATGCACGTATGAAGATCCTCGCTGTCATGTCTGAGCACATGCCTGAGTCCCGTAAGGATCTCCGCGAGCACGCGCCACGCATCCACACGATCAAGATTGCACCCGACAAAATTGGCGCACTCATCGGTCCGGGTGGCAAGAACATCCGCCGCATCACCGAAGTCTCTGGCGCACAAGTCGACATCAACGACGAAGGCCAAGTCCTGGTCTTTGCAACAGACAAAGAATCCATGGATCGCGCGATCATGGAAGTCGATGCATGCACCGCAGAAATCGAAATCGGCAAGACTTACCGCGGTATCGTTCGCGGCGTGAAGGACTTCGGTGCTTTCGTCGAATGCCTACCTGGTAAAGAAGGCCTCGTGCACATCTCCGAGCTAGCTGACTTTCGCGTCAACAAGACCGAAGACATCTGCAAGCTTGGTGACGAAATGGTCGTCAAGTGCCTCGGCGTCGACAAGGGCAAGGTACGCCTCTCGCGCAAAGCCGCTCTTGAAGAAGCCAAGGAAGCTGCTGAAGAAGCACCAGCCGCTGACGAAGCGAGCGAAGAAGCCACAGCAGCCGAGTAATCGGACGCTGCAACACGTTTAACCCAACAGCGGTCACCGAAAGGTGGCCGCTTTTTTTGGGCTCTTCGTCACCTTGCAAACATCACACGGATGGAATCTCCGCTAACGTGGGAGCCGGCATGAACTGCCGACGCAGCAAAGCGGAGGTGGTGGAAACTATTCAGGTTCGAGACTAGCGTTTTGGTATTTGCAGGTCTTCCCTGTAAACCTAAGTAAGCCCAAAGACTACTCCGACAACAGTTGAACGATTGCCTCAGCGGCAGCAGTTGCAGAGGCAGGATTTTGCCCTGTGACTAAACGTTGATCAACGACTACATTAGGCTTAAAGTTGTCTGCCGCTACGAAGATCGCTCCTTTAGACTGCATTTCAGACTCGAGCAAAAACGGCACAATTTCAGTCAGCTTAACCGCGGCTTCTTCGTCGTTGGTGAAGCCTGTCACGCGCTTGCCGTCTAGTAAGTGAGGTCCGCTACTCAGTTTAACATTTAGTAAAGCTGTTGGACCATGACACACCGCACCAACAATCCCACCTTGCTGATAGATTTGTGCGACTCGTTCAGCGACGCTACGCGATTGCGCAAAATCCCACATGGTCCCGTGTCCACCCGCGAGAAAAATCGCCTCGTAGTTGTCCGTATCGACTTCGTCTAGGGTCAACGTATTCGTCACCGATTCAACAACTGCCAGCGTATCCCAAAATATCCGGTTCACTGGATCTTCCAAGTCGAAGCTTTTAGGATCCATCGGCGCAAACCCACCAAGCGGACTGGCGAAGTCGACTCGATAGCCCGCTTCGGTGAATACATGCCATGGATGAGATACCTCGGACAAAAAATAACCTGTCGGCGCTCCCGTATCACCCATTTCACCATGGTTCGTCACCACGATCAAGATCTGCTTATCTTTAGAAGCCGCTGAAGCTGAAACGACCAAAAAGAAGGCGAAAATAACATTTAATAGATGCATGATTGACGCAAAGCCGATCCTCTAGATTTGTCAATTCCGCACACCTCTATATCGTGGCGGGATATATCGGAATCGAGTATCACCTCGGGAGGGACGACCTCCGCGTCGTCCGCATTTCCACCGCTCACCGCGTCGTCCGCATTTCCACGTAGCGAGCGGGTTTATCCCGCGATTATGCCCTTGGGTGCGATCAGTCCTGGCGATCCGTCCTGGCGTAAAGCCAGTCGCTACCTCCGCATCGGGAGGGACGACCTCAGCGTCGTCCGCACTGCCGCACTGGGAATCCGCTTCCTGCGGGTGGAGGAAGTCGTTCCGAGGCCTGCAGGCCGCAGGCCGACAAGACCGGGCACGCAGTGAACCGGAACACCGCAGGTGAGACGACCGCAAGTCGTAGCACAACGTGCTGCGGGTGGAGGGAGTCGAACCCTCGTCTCAACCTTGGGAAGGTCACATAATAGCCGTTATACGACACCCGCGCTGCAATAGCGACTGACTAAGTGTGGATTGCGGATCATCGTCAATTCGGAAAGGACTGCAGGGACTGAAGGACGCGGGGTTCAGCGGACGGCGCGGAGGCCGTCCCTCCCGAGGCTCTCACCATAAAAAAACCCCGCTCCGAGGAGCCGGTCTTAAAATGGTGGTGAGAGCCGGATTGGCTCACTTCGTTCGGCCCTGCGGGCTCGCGCTAAAGCGCGCCCCTTCTCCGCCCGCGAGCGGGCTACGTCTTCCGAGGCTGAAAGCCGACAAGACCGAGCCCGAAGGGAATCGGAACAACCAGCGGCTGGTTCTTCATCCGGCTCTCACCATAAAAAAACCCGCTCCGAGGAGCGGGTCTTAAAATGGTGGTGAGAGCCGGATTCGAACCAGCGAACTCAAAGAGAATAGATTTACAGTCTACGTGCTTTAGCCACTTGCATATCTCACCAAGGGGAAAGCTCGGGACTGTAGGAGTGTTTTGCAGCTTGCCAAGTAATTTTTTCAAATTTCTGCCTGGATTCACAAAAGAGTTTTGCAATACCAGAGCTCGCTGTCAGGAAGCCCCTCGACAGCTTTTCTTTATAACTGTGTTGGAGATGCCTAAGGAACGTTTTAGCCTAAATAATTTGCCGAACTGGATGCGAGGACGCTTTGATGACACTCAGCGGTTTCTAATGCTGTGCATCTGTGCAGGCGTGCTCTGCGGGCTCGTCGGGGTAAGCTTCCACTTGGCAATTACCAGAATTTTCGAGACGCTGTTTCATTTTTACCAAGGTCTGGGCATCTGGGCGCTGCCCGCCATGGTGCTCTCGCCGGCATTGGCAGGTCTGATTGTTGGCCTGATGATTCACCATGTCTCCCCCACTGCCAGTGGCTCCGGGATCCCACAGACCAAAGCGGCGTATTACCAAAATTTCGGCGTAATCAAGACCTCGGAAGCGTTTTGGCGCTTCATCATCGGCACGATCTCGGTGGCCTTCGGTAATAGCCTGGGTCGTGAAGGACCGACGGTGCACATCTGTAGTGCGGTGTCTTCGAAGTTAGGTCGAGTCTTCGGCTTAGGCAAGCTGCGCGTACAAGCGATGATTCCAGTCGGCATGGGCGCGGGTATCTCGGCAGCGTTCAACGCGCCAATCGCAGCCATCACGTTTGTGTTTGAAGAGCTGCTCGACAATTTCAGTAGTAAAGCGCTGGGGGGCATCCTCATTGCCGTGGTGGTTGCCGCGGTCGTCGAACGCACCTTGCTGGGCGAACACGCCGCGCTACAAGCCGACACCACCTTCTTCCACACCTCGTGGTGGATGCTCATCTGCTTGGTGATGGGGCCGACTGCTGGGTTGATCGGCCACTTATTTACACAATCGCTACTCAAGTTACGCGCTCATTTCAAACAATGGCAGACCATACCGAATTGGGCAAAGCCGGCACTCGGCGGCCTAAGCGTCGGCCTCATGGGAGTCACGGTGTATCACTTCAGTGGCGGAAACCTCGGCGTCTTTAGTATCGGCTATACGGATCTCAATGCTGCTCTAAATGGCAATCTAACCTGGACAGTCATTCTGCTGTTACTGGTCGGCAAGTTGGTGGCGACCACCGTATGCTACGCATCTGGCAGTAGCGGTGGTATTTTCGCGCCCGTCATCTTCATCGGCAGTATGATCGGCGGTTTATTTGGAGTCGTGCTAGTACGCTTTGGCGCCGAACCTTCTGTGGCGGCTGGCGCAGCCCTACTCGGCACCGGTGCCTTTTTTGCTGCGGTGATTCGCTGTCCACTGACCTCCGTCATCATCATCTTTGAGATGACCGCCAATTATTCACTGATCTTACCGTTGATGATCGGCAACTTTCTCGCGCACTTGATCTCATCCAAATTAGGCCCCATCCCGATCTACGATGCCCTACTGCTCCAAGATGGCATCAGCCTGAAAAAGCTCCCCGCCTATCGTGGCGAACAAGACTGGCGCAACCTGCCCGTCAGCACGATCATGACCCACGACTCCCGCACAGTCGTCGGCACTTTGAATGCTGAAGACAACTTAGAGCGCATCTTAGAAGGCGGACACAAGCACCACGGTTACCCGGTCGTCACGGAACTCAACTCACAAGAACTCCTCGGCGTGATCACCCACCACGAGCTGGAAGAAATGGCCGCCGCGAACGACGAGCAACTCATCAGCCAATGGATCGAAGGGCACAAGATCATCGAGATCTATCCGGACAGCTCGATTCGCGACGCAGCCAATACACTGGTCATAAAAGACGTGCTACAAGCGCCCATCGTCAGCCGTAAAGACCCAACCAAACTACTGGGCATCGTAACACTGCACGACATCGCCCGTCAACAAAACGCGATTGAAGAAACGATCGAGCGCTAACTGAGCGGCGCAACCGACTAAGCAGAATCAAATTGCATATGTCGGGCAAGCTCTGGTGCCAACGCCGAGAGTTGATGACGATAACAGCGGATGAAGCCGTGAAGATTTTGTTGATCAATTTCGCGAGCATCAACGAGCAGCCGATAAGCTAACTCCGGTACATCATAAGAGATGGCGCACATCTCATCGATCAACGAACGAAGATCATCCTTAGTCTGTGATGTAAAGTGGCACGACGCGGTCAATCGCTCGGCCCAAAGATCTAAATCGGCTGCCTCATCCATACGCACCATCTGACTCAAGGCCGCGCCAAGACTAACTAACACACGAGTCCGCCGATTACTACGCCGCTTGGGAGCGGCACGCCAGAACTGACGAAAGCCCTCGATAAAATAAGGCTGTTCTAAAAAGCGGCTAAAATCTTGCTCACGCTCGGCCAGTGGCAAGGCTCGCACTTGTGGGGCATGGTATTGAGCAGTTTTCCAACCCATCACCCATGACTTGAGTGTGCCGAACTCAGTCGAGGGCATGGCTAAGCCATGCATCAGACTATGTGTCGCCGCGGCCTCTCGCAGGCTTTCAGGTAAGAGTTGGAGGATGCCACTACCAAAGTAAGCAACGTCGCGTGGTTGCAGCAAGTAGGCATCGATCCGCGCTCGAATCGAGCGCTCCTCTTGTGCCGTCGGCGGGCCTTCCTCATACAGCTCAATAGTCCAACGTTGCAGTTCACCCAGGGCGTTCTCACCAGTAATAAATGCATGGATCTCCGACCAATGCGCAGTCGCTCGCGTACCCGCCAACTCCCAAGTCATACAATACGCCATACTGACGATGAGAAACTCTTCTGATCCTGTTTGTCGTATTGCAGTCACAAGATATTTAAATGTTAAAAAATCCGTTTACTGGCCAAAGAAAGAGACCACGAAATCTGCAAAGTAGGCATCTACATAGCGATCAAAGCCGAGAAAATAAACCAAACCACCCACTGCCAGCATCGGGCCGAACGGCACCTGCGAGCCGAACGCCACCGACTCGTCCTCGCCACTCTCACTCGACCGCTCACTCGACCGCTCACTCTCACTACCACTCTCACTCGCCGAAGGCGCTCCCTGCTTCCAGCCGAAAATACGCCCCAGCAGCAGAATCGGCAGCAGAATAATGGTGCCGATAAAGGCCCCGCCAAACATTGAAAACACCGCCCCCTGCCAACCGCAGAATGCGCCAATAAAACCGACAAACTTCACATCGCCCTCACCCATTGCCGGCTTGCGAAAGACCACCTCACCGAGCACTGCGATCCAATAAACCAGCCCCGCACCAATCAGCGCACCGATGATCGAGCGAACGCCGGACTCGATATTTTCCATAACCGGCGGTCCCTCCACAGCATGCAATGACGGAAATAAAATCGACAGCAGCACACCAATCAGCATGCCACCGATAGAGAAACGATCCGGAATAATCATATGATCCAGATCGATAAAAGTCGAACAGATCAAAAACGCAATGAACAGAAAACCGATAATCGCGACAACCGGGGGATGCATGACCCATGACGCATAAAACAGCACAGCTGTAAGCAATTCGATCGCAGGATAGCGCGCGCTAAATTTCTCGCCACAGCAACTCGCACGCCCTCGCAGAAATACCCAAGTCAAAATCGGAATATTATGATACCATGCAATTGGCTTGCCGCAGGCACAGGTCGAGCCGGGAAAAACCACGGAACGTTCCGCAGGGATACGATAAATACAAACGTTTAAAAAACTCCCGACAATCGCTCCAAAAATCAAGCTAAAGGCCGCAAAGAACCAAGGGAAGTCAGCGTTAATGTAGGTAAAAGTCTCAAGCATAACGGGGCGGAAGTTTCAAAGAATGACAGGCTGCATTCAGCATCGCATGGGCATCCACTTTACTGTGCGACCAAAGTTCAAGTGAGCGCGCACCTTGCTGGACGAGCATGGATAGCCCATTTGCAAACGGCAGCGCGCGCGCACTGGCTTGCTCTAGCAACGCTGTCTTGGTTGGATTATAAATCATATCATAGACTTTCCAACCAGTAGGCAGTTGCGCCACGTCGATTGGTGCGGGATCGCTCGGCTGCAGGCCCAGAGATGTCGCATTGACCACCACACCACACTCCGGCAAGTCTTGCGGCAACTCATGCAAGGCAAACGTTCGTATCTGCATCTTGCCCGATACTCCGTCGAGCACTGCCAGCAGATCCTGTAAGCGCTCGGGCGTACGATTGCCGACATACAATTGCGCACAGCCGGAAAGCATACACTGCACCGCAGCGGCTCGTGCCGCGCCACCCGAACCGAGCAAAATCACATTGGCATCTTTCAGCGGCACATCTAGATCCAACTCCAGCCCACGCGATAAGCCGTAGCCGTCAGTATTAAAGCCATCATAGCCGAGTTCATCCCGAACTAGTGTATTTACCGCCCCCATACTTTTCGCATCAGCAGAGACGCCTTGAATCAAATCCAGCGCTTGCACCTTATGCGGAATTGTCAGATTCAATCCTAAAAAGCAGCGCTTATGAAACAACACTAACGCCTGAGCAAAATCCTCGGGCGCAATATCGAAGCGATAATAGGCCCAATCAATGAAACGCGAGTCTGTCTCCCTCAACTTTGCCAACGCGGCATTATGCATAGCCGGGCTGACTGAATGCTGAATCGGATGGCCGACCACAGCCAGCGGAGTACCGCTAAATTCGGTCGTTTCAAGATCCCTAAGGGTATAAGTTTTTTCGGTATTCACTGCGTTGTTATAACGATGAGAGTATATACTAAAGTCAGTATCTCAAATAGTTACGAGCCGATTCCATCGGCAAGACCGGAAAATATTTTGGGGCATAAAAATCACCGCGGAGAACCGACACCTCAAGCAATGATCGCGGGGTAAACCCGCTCGCTACTCTCGTCTTCTGCCGTAGCGACTAGCTTTACGCCAGGAGACCTCGGGCGCATTGCTCAAAATCAAGCCTTCTCACCGAGCACTTCTCACTCTCAAGTCTCAGCTCACAGCTCTCTTATACCATACAGCGCAGTACCGACACGAATCTGCGTCGAACCAGCGGCAATTGCCACTTCCAGATCACCAGTCATGCCCATCGAAAGCTCAGTCAACGGCAACTTATACTCAGCCGACAGCCGATCGCGCAGATCACGCAAGCCCTCGAACGATGCCTTCGCCACATCGAGATCATCGTCGAGTGGCGCAATCGTCATCAAGCCATCGACTTGCAAAAATTCAGCCGCGACGGCTGTCTCCAGTGCCACCTTCATCTCGGCGACACTAAAACCGTGCTTATTGGGATCGGCACCGGTATTGCATTGCAAGAGAATGGAGAGCGATTTTCCAGCCTGCTCAGCACAGCGATTAAGGCGGTTTAACAACTTCAATGAATCCACCGATTGCACTCGATCAAACATCGCCACTGCGTCTTTCGCCTTGTTCGACTGTAAATGGCCGATTAGCTCCCAACGTACCTCACCCATATATTGTGCATGTTTTTCGCTCGCTTCTTGCACACGGTTTTCCCCCACTGCCGTCAGACCGGCACGAGCTGCATATAGCACCGCATCTAATGGATGGTTTTTGGTGACGGGTAGCAATTGAACGCTATCAACCGCGCGGTCCGCAGCGTCACAAGCAGTGTCAATACGACTTTTGACCTGTTTTAAATTACTTTTAAAGGCTTCGAAGGAAATCATAGTCTATTAGCTGGGATATTAAGCTTTATATTTTAAATAAGAAAAACTGCTTATGGTGTTGCAGTATCATTAGGTGAGTTTATAACCTGTTGTATGCATATCGAAAACTTTAAGATTTTTTCCGATCTTGTGGAGAGTGAAAGTTTCTCACGCGCTGCAAAGCTAAACGGAATCACACAATCTGCCGTAAGCCAACAACTTCGTGCAATGGAAAAGCATTTCAGCATACTCATTGTTGATCGGAGTCAGAAACAATTTCGCCTCACACGCGAAGGTCAAAAGCTCTACGAATCAGCCAAAGAGATGCTCTATCTGTACGATAAGCTCAACAGTGAGTTGCAAGAGATGAAGAAAGTCATCAGCGGCACGATCCACATTTCCACGGTTTACAGTATTGGCCTGCATGAGTTACCGCCCTACGTAAAAGTCTTTTTAGCCAAATTTCCAGAAGTGAATATCCGCGTGGAATATCGCCGTGCCAACATGGTATACGAAGACATTCTAACTAACTCCATCGACTTGGGCCTGATCGCATACCCACAGAAGCATAAGCAACTTGAAGTGCTGCCCTTCCACGACGATATTTTGGTTCTGGTCGTCAGCCCTGAACATCCCTTCGCGCAGCGCAAAAGCATCGACATACAAGATGTGGCCGGTCAAAAATTTATTGGTTTCGAACCAGACATTCCTACTCGTAAGGCGACCGACATTATTTTCAAGGAGGCCAATATCGAAACTGAACCCGTCATGGAATTCGACAACGTCGAAACTGTGAAGCGCGCCGTCGAGATCAACGCCGGCATCGCAATCCTGCCGCAAACGACCGTCATTCGCGAAGAGGCGCAAGGCTTGCTCAAAGTCCTCAAATTCAACAACCAGACCTACAAGCGGCCACTGGCATTGATCCACCGTAAGGGTCGGGTGCTCACTCCAGCGATCAAGAAGCTGATTGATCTATTGACCTCGAAGGATCTCAACCGCCTCGAAGACTTAGAAAAAGCAGTGGTCAACGCCGGCGACGAGTAAGCCTGCACACCAGTCCTTTTAAGCAGCGAATGCCACCCCAGCATTCGCTTTTGTGT
>JABJQI010000167.1 GCA_018663485.1 Opitutia bacterium | reverse complement strand
TAAACGCGACGCCCGCGCCAGCACACAGCGCGTAGGCCGCGGCAATGTCCCAGACCTTGACGCGAAAATCGACCACCCCAGTCAAATAGCCAGTCGCCACGTACGCAGCGCTCAACGCGCCACTGCCCAAGCTACGCACGCGGTATTTTGCGAGCAAGGGCTTGAGCTTATCTAGCAGCTCAAGATCGATCGGAAAATGCAGGCCTAACATCGTCTGCGCAGCGGCCGCCATACGATCGCGATTCACCGTCTTTTGATTGCGTTGAAGGCCAAAACCAGCGCCGCCCTCTAACAATGCATCAGTGCTGTAATCGTAAATAAACCCGTACACCGGCATCCCATCGTGCAGTACCGCCAACGAAATGGCACAAACAGGAAAGCCGAGCGCATAATTATTAGTGCCATCGATCGGATCGATCACCCAAGCGAATCCAGCGCCGAGTGTTAACACCTCATCGAGCGGATTCGCCTCTTCGCTACAATAATCGTCCTCCGCGAAATCCCGCCGTAGTGCCGCAAACACGTTCTCCGAGATCGCAAAGTCGGCAAAAGTCACCCGCGTATCGTCCTCCTTCCACTCACTGGCGACTTGGCCAAACTGACGACCGAAGAAGGCCGTTTGCGCCTTCACCGCGACTCGCGCCGCATTGATGCGGTGGCGCAGCTGCAGATTAAACTGCGCCTGTGCTTGCCGATTTAGTGATTTCTTCATCGTTGCTATCAATCAGTCTGCAGGCACTCAGGTACAAGCGCAAACCGCGATCGAGTTGGCACTACGGACGCCCACGCCCGAAACCTCGAAACGGACGCCCCGCGCGCTTCTGCTTCGCGGCTCTGCCTCCGGACGTATCTTTATCTTTGGGCTTTTCCTTCACCTCGCGGGGTTTGGAAACTCGTTTACCCGAGGCACGCACACCGCGCGCAGGGCGGCGATCTTTAGCATCCTCTGGCAGCGCAATACCTTCGCGGTGCAGCGCCTCGATTGCTTCGTCATGGAAGTCATGCTCACGCACCGTCGAAATCGTTTGCTTAATCAAGCGCTCAATTGCCTTAAATCGCGACACATCTTGATCAATCTCCGAGCAGAAGCTCATCGCCCTGCCACTCTCGCCCGCACGCGCTGTGCGACCGATACGATGTACATAATTCTCCGCATCCATCGGCAAATCGTAATTAATTACCAAGCCGATATTTTTGACGTCGATCCCGCGCGCGGCCACGTCTGTGGCGACTAGCACTGGCGTTTCACCCAGCTTAAAGCGACGCAAGGCATCCTCACGCGCCGCCTGTGTGCGATCCCCGTGGATGGTATCCGAACGAATACCGTCGCGATTTAAATGGGTCGCAATCAACCGAGCATCACGCTTGGTCCGAGTAAAAATAAGGCAGAGCTCTTCTTTTTTTTCAAAGTATTGGCTGTGCAGCAGATCCAGCAATAACGCAGGCTTATCGCGCAGTCGCACAAACAGCACCGATTGATCAATCTTCTCGGCAGTGGTGCCTTCTGGCGTGATTTGGATCTCTTCGGGGTTGTTTAACAGCCTTGCTGCCAACTTCGCTATATCCTTTGCCATCGTCGCCGAAAATAGCAGCGTCTGTCGCTCCTTGGGCACCTCACTGACGATCTCGCGCAAGTCGTCAATAAAGCCCATCGCCAACATGCGGTCCGCCTCATCCAGCACCAAGCACTCCACACCGCTCAAATTTGCGTGCCCCTGCTTGATCAAATCCAGCAAGCGCCCGGCTGTCGCCACCAGCACATCCAAGCCGAAATACAGCTCCTTGGTCTGGGGCGTTTGCGATACACCGCCATAGATCATCGCTATCTTTAGATCCAAATGTGCTCCATAGGTGCGAAAACTCTCGGTCACCTGCACCGCCAACTCACGCGTCGGCACCAAAATTAGATTACGCACCCCGCGCCGAAACGGCTTACGCCCATGCGTCGCAATCCGATTGAGCATTGGCAGAGCAAACGCCGCAGTTTTACCCGTGCCAGTCTGCGCGCAGGCCAATAGGTCGCGCCCCTCGAGCAACAAAGGAATGGCCTGCGCCTGAATCGGCGACGGCTCCGCGTAGCCTTTCTCCGCCAGCGCACGCTGGAGCGGTTCGATTAAAGGCAGGTCTTTGAATTCAGTGTGACTCATAGTTTAGATCAACATCGCACCGTATGAATAAAACCGCCTTTATCGACAAGAAAGCGCCGCGAGGTGAAATTGGCCGGTACGACGCGATATTTTCACACACAAACCCTTCTAACCAGCGCAACACCGCAGGTGGCAGAATGGTTGCGACACGCAGCAGCGCGACAACCAGCTCGGGTACGCAGCGGAACTGAACAAGTGACAGATTTCAGTCAAGGCTTGCCAAGTAGATTTGAACCGCTTCTCTATTTCCATTTTAGGAGAAGTGGCAGAGTGGCCGAATGTGACTGACTCGAAATCAGTTGTGCCAGAAATGGTACCGGGGGTTCGAATCCCTCCTTCTCCGCCATTTGGCAAAGCCAAATCAATACATCCTCGACCGCGGAAAGGGATGAGATCATAGTTCGGCGCAGCGCAGCGAAGATGGGTCGCCGCAGGTGGTCTCGAACAGAGGTTGCGCAGCAACACCTATCCCTCCTTTTCCGCCATTTGACGCAGTCAAAGCAAACACACACGCAGCGAGTCAGGGATGAGCGCCATCATTCGGCACAAGCGCCGCTAACTAACGCTAATTTAACTTTGACAAATAACTATTGTTGACACCGATATTTCTGCACAGCAAAGTCTCTATTCGATGTCCGCATCCGCACTACTAAAAATTGAGATAGCTCCACCCGAAACCTGGGTAGAGCGTTATAGTGATTATTTATATGGCTATGCGATGTCTCGGTTACATGACCCAGAACTCGCCGCCGACTGCGTACAAGAAACTTTCATGGCCGGAATTAAAGCCCTCGATCGATTTGACGGCAGCCGCGACATCAAGTTCTGGTTGCGTGGAATCATGAGTCATAAAATCGTCGATGAGATCCGAAAATCGGTCAAAGAAAAGAAGGTCGACATCGATACTGAAGACGAAACCCTACTCGAAAGTTTCTGGTATCAATATAGTGTTTCTACCACGGCTAACGCCTCCTCTTGGCAATTCAACCCGCGTAAAAACTGCGATAACCATGAATTTTGGGAGGTTTTTGACCAGTGTATTCAGCAAGTAAAGAACCCAGCCCACGACGTCTTTATTTTACGCGTGTTAGAGGATAAAAGCGCAGACGAGGTTTGCCGTATTATGGATATTTCTCCGAGCTACTTATGGGTGCTGCTGCATCGGGCGCGCTTACAATTAAAAGTGTCACTTGAAGCCAAGTGGACAGGCAAAGACGCCACGTAGTTTCCTCGTTGCACCTTTCCCAGCGTTACCGTGCAAAACGCTGCGCATTTGCGAGAAATTCAATCGTCAATTCATCCACTCACATAATGTGAGCCACTTCGTGCGAAAACCGACCAATAACCCATACTGCAGTTCAAAGAATTCCAACTCCCTATTCTGAGTTGCGAATGACCTGACCAATGCTTTGATTCTTCGACTCGTACTGTTATATTATTATGTCAACTAGGCTAAATCTACGTCAATTTTTCAAATTAACCTCTCTGTATTGATTCATTTTACTCCCGACTGGCTTTGTCCCTGCTACGCCTCTCGAAACCACTTTGTATAAAGATGCCCACTTACGTTTATCAAGAAATTCTCCCCGACGGCAGCGACGGCGAAGCCTTTGAATACATCCAGAGCATGTCCGAACAGGCGCTCAAGCTACACCCGCAGACGGGCAACCCGGTGCGCAAAGTCTTCCACGCGCCCAATGTCTCAAGTAAATACACCGAAGGTAGCACCAAGAATAAATTGAGCGACCAAAACGTCGAGAAGCACGGCTTCACTCGCTACGAGAAGGACAAAGTCACTGGTCGCTACAACAAGACCGCGGGCAAAGACAAACGCGCGCCCGACGTAGTAGACGCCAACCAACTAAAGAAGATGCAGCAAAAAGGCATCTTGTAGGCGGCGTCAAAAAACTAAGGAGTGAGGCTGACTCGCCTTCATTTCATCAACGTGAGCGGGTCGCGCACAGTCCTATAACGACACCGAAAGTAGGCTGTCGCCTCTTAGCAGATAATTATTATCTAGTGTGTTTAGCTCGTAATTTTTTATTATAATTACTGTCTAGCAAGTGCGCCCTGCCAGGCGCGCACAAAAAACGGCCATCCTCGAAAGGATGACCGCCTGAAAATCTCCAAACGGATTTGCCCTACAGCGCCTCGCTGCCCTCTTCGTCGGTGCGGATCCGAACAGCGCTTTCGACTGGAATAACGAAGACCTTACCATCGCCGATCTTGCCTGTCTTAGCGGCGTTGACAATCGCCTGAATTGCAGCGTCGACGATATCGTCTTCGACGACGGTTTCGAGCATCGTCTTGGGCAGGAAATCCACGGTATATTCACTGCCACGATAGATTTCGGTATGTCCCTTTTGACGACCGAAGCCTTTGACCTCCGTGACGGTCATACCTTCGACACCAATTGCGGCGAGGGCTTCTTTTACTTCATCGAGTTTAAAGGGTTTAACGATAGCTTTGATTAATTTCATAAGAATGTATTCTGTTTGAGTTTAATGATGTGAACCTTTAAATATTCATTACTCGAAGTGGTAAGCAGTCTCACCATGTTCAGCGAGATCAAGGCCAGTGTGCTCGACCTCACGATCGACGCGCAGACCAGTGGTCTTCTTACAGACAAACACGATGATTGCCGTCGCAACTGCAGACCATGCAATGACAACAGCCAGAGCGAATAGCTGTATGCCAAGTTGGCCGACCATGTCATCAACACCTGTGCCGCCAAAGGCTGCCGTGCCGAACACCGCCACCATGATCGTGCCCATGATGCCACCGACACCGTGCACCGCGAACACATCGAGTGTGTCGTCGATCTTGAGCTTACCTTTAACAAAACCACAAGCGAAGTAGCAGATAGAACCAGCCATTAGGCCGATCAACACCGCCCCCAGCGGGCCCACATTACCAGACGCTGGAGTAATCGAAGCCAAACCAGCCACCATACCAGTTACGATGCCAACAAGACCAGGCTTACCAGTCTTATTCCATTCAATCATCATCCATGTCAAACTCGCAACCGCTGCGGAAATATGTGTGACCAACATCGTCATACCTGCTGACTCATTAGCCGCCAGCTGACTACCGGCATTGAAGCCGAACCAACCGACCCACAACATCGACGCACCAATCATTACCATCCCTGGACTATGTGGGATGTGTAGCTTCTTTGGAAATCCTTCACGCGGACCAACGAAATAGGCCAGTAGAAGCGCAGAGATACCCGCAGTTGCATGCACCACGATGCCTCCGGCGAGATCGATCACGCCGCGTCCTTGCAGCCAACCACCGCCCCACACCCAGTGAGTAACCGGTGCATAGACGAGTACGAGCCAAAGCGCAGTAAACAGCAGTATCGCACTAAATTTCATACGCTCCACAAACGCACCGACGATCAAACCGGGCGTGATGATCGCAAACGTCATCTGAAACATGATGAACACAGATTCTGGAACATCACCACTTAAGTCTGCAGTCGTAACCCCTTTCAACCCGAACTGTTGAAAATCGCCCAACCACGCGCCACCGCCAGAGAAGGACATCGTATAGAGGCACAGTACCCACATCACTGAGGCCAAACAGGCGATCGCGAAACAGTGCATCAGCACCGACAGGACATTCTGCGCACGGACTAGACCGCCATAGAACAGCGCCAAGCCGGGCAGCGTCATAAACAGTACCAGCACCGTGGCAGTTAACATCCACGCAGTGTTGCCACTATCAGCGGTGACCTGCGTCACCTGCTCGGCGACAGCTGTTAGTCCAGCCTCTTGGGCGAATAAAAAGCCTGGTGCCAATGAAAGCAGCAGGAATAAGATTAAACGGTGGGTATTTTTCATCTCTATTTTTGATCAGTATTTGATAGTTCACAAACAAAGAATGTTAGTCCGCCACAATGAACAAGTTATTTTTCACTCAACTGCATGCGAGAAATTGATCTGATCCTCAAAAAAATCACATCTGCACCTCAGACACCGCTCCAATAATGTGGCCTCTGTTCTCAGACAGCGGAACTGCCGCTACAACGCGCCGAACTCGACTCGACCGTCTGACGATCGAGGCAACGAACGGATCAAAAAAACCGGCCACCCTCGAGAGGATGGCCGGTGAAATAGAGCGAACTGAATCAGTTCAGACTAGAGGGCTTCGGGGCCCGACTCATCGGTACGGATACGTATAGCATTTTCGACTGGAATGATGAAGACTTTGCCGTCCCCAATCTTGCCAGTCTTAGCAGCTTTGACGATCGCGTCGGATGTCTTAGCTGCGTCTGCATCGTCAACGACGATTTCGACCATGACCTTAGGAAGGAAGTCGACGGTGTATTCACTGCCGCGATAGATTTCGGTGTGGCCTTTTTGGCGACCGAATCCCTTTACCTCAGTTACGGTCATCCCTTCGATGCCGATATCTGCGAGTGCTTCTTTGACCTCTTCGAGTTTGAAGGGCTTGATGATTGCTTTGACCAATTTCATAATAATGTAATGTAGGTTATTTAAGTTACTTGGCTAGGCTTAATTAGCGAGTGCGAGCGGTACCAAAGTCAGGATAGGCTTCTTGACCGTGCTCGCCGATGTCGAGACCTTCAGCCTCTTCTTCAGGAGAGACACGAACACCCATGACCACCTTCAAAATACTGAAGACAACGTAGGAGAAGATAAAAGCGAAGGCACCAATCGAAAGTGTGCCGATCAGCTGGATGCCGAATCCGGCAGCATCACTGAAGAGCGCGACAGCAAGTGTGCCAAAAATACCACAGACACCGTGCACGGAGATCGCACCGACTGGATCATCAATCTTAACCTTATCGAAGAAGATGATGGAGAAGACAACGAGGATACCAGCGATGAGGCCAGTCAGGATCGCATACGCAGGCATAATGGAATCAGCACCGGCAGTGATGCCGACCAGACCCGCAAGGATACCATTGAGTGCCATCGAAAGATCAGGCTTCTTGAGGAAGAACCAAGAAGTGAACATCGCGCCCAGGCCACCAGCCGCAGCAGCGAGTGCTGTGGTTACGAAGACCAGCGAGACGAGGAATGGGTCTGCATTGAGAACCGAACCACCATTGAAACCGAACCAACCAAGGAAGAGCAGGAAGACACCAATTGTAGCGAGTGGCATACTGTGGCCAAGGATCGGACGAATCTGACCGTTAATGTACTTACCAGCACGAGGTCCAAGAACCATCACACAAGCCAAGGCAGCGAAACCACCGAAAGCGTGTACTAATGAAGAACCAGCGAAATCATAGAAACCACGCTCTGC
>JABJQI010000057.1 GCA_018663485.1 Opitutia bacterium | reverse complement strand
CCGAGGGCTATGGCAATGGCCACAGCGAACAGCTGATTGGCAAGTTTTTGAAAGCACGATCAGAGGAGATTTTTGTCGCAACCAAGACGCCGCCGATGTCTGGGCCGTGGCCGCCGAGTCCGTATTGCCGCTGGGAGGATCGCTACAGTGAGCGATATTTACGTGAGAATGTAGAGCAACGCCTGCGTAAATTAAATGTGGAGACGATTGATCTTTTGCAGCTGCACACCTGGACGCGTGCATGGAACCGTGATCCGAAGCCGTTGGAGATTCTGCAGAAACTGAAGCAAGAGGGAAAGATTCGTGCGGTCGGCATCTCGACGCCAGAGCATGATCAAAATTGTGCGATTGATTTAATACGTATGGGGATTATCGATTCGCTGCAGGTGATTTATAATATTTTTGAGCAAGAGCCTGCGGCAGAATTATTGCCCGTGGCCGAAGAGCACGGTGTGGCGATTATCGTACGTGTGGTCTTTGATGAAGGGGTGCTAACGGGCAAATACACCAAGGATTATCAATTTCCAGCGGGAGATTTTAGAAATGATTATTTTGCGGGTGATCGCTTGGCACGGGCAGTGACACGTGTAGATCGGATTAAATCTAGTCTCGGCGAGGGTGCTCGCAGCATGCCAGAGACGGCGCTAGGTTTTGCACTCGCGCATCCTGCCGTGAGCACTGTCATTGCAGGCACGCGTAATTCGCAACAAGCTGCCGCAAATGCAGCAGTCTCGGATATGCCGCCACTGGATGAGAGGACCTTGCAGGCATTGCATTCGCACGATTGGCGACGCGCTTTCTGGTATGGTGGTAAGTAGCGCGCGGGTTTTCGTCGTTAGCGTGCAGCTTTAATAACGTTCAGTAAGGTCATTCATTTGCTAAAGCTGCATGCTGCGGAATTTAACGAAATTGAAGAAGGCTCGGCGCTTACGCGTTCTTCTGTCCAGTCACAACTTCCATTAGCGCTTCGACGCATTCGATCTTGGCGCTTGGTATCATACCGTGGCCAAGGTTGAAGATGAAGCCCGGATGCTTACCTGCTTGATCCAGCACACGCTGCGCTTCGATCCGTGTAATCTCGGGGGTCGTCGTCAATACGACGGGGTCGAGATTGCCTTGGATCGCGGTGCCGTGGTTAAGTGTACTGCGCAAGCGGCGTAAATTCATTGTCCAGTCAAGGCTGAGGACTGAGGCGCCAGTATGTATTTGATCGGCGGCTTTGTGCCCCATACCTTTTGCATAGAGGATTACAGGAACGCGCTTTTTGAGCTCTGTGATAATGTGGCGAATCCAACGCAGCGACCATGCTTCGTAATGGGTGGCTGGGCAAATTGCGCCCCATGAATCAAAGATTTGCAGGGCATCGGCACCTGCGTCGATTTGCATGTGCAGGTATTCGACGATCGCATTGGTGAGTTTTTGCATGAGCGCTTCGAACTGCTCTGGCTGATCCCATGCGAGTTGCTTGATCGCAACAAAATCCTTGGCTGAGCCACCTTCGACCATGTAGCAAGCCAGCGTCCAGGGGGAACCGCAGAAACCGAGTAGTGCTTTTTCGTTGCCCATTTTAGTGCGAGTGAGCTTGAGCGCTTCGGCTACGTAGTTGAGCTTCTCGGTGATTTTTGATGAGTCGAGTGCGGCAATTTTATCTGGAGTATCGAGCAGGTAGTCCATGCCGATACCGCCTTGGTCGCGAAAATGATAGCCTTGGCCGAGTGCTTCGGGAATTACCAAAATGTCCGAGAAGATGACTGCGGCATCGAGCGGGAAGCGTTTCAGCGGTTGCAAAGTGACTTCGGCGGCTAGCTCGGGGGTGCGCACCATGGTGACAAAGTCGTGCTGAGCCTTGAGTTCGCGATATTCAGGCAAGTAGCGGCCAGCTTGGCGCATGAGCCAGATGGGCGGGCGATCGACAGGTTGGCAAAGGGCGGCGGCGAGGAAACGTTCACGTGAATTCATAGTGTTGGAATTTAAGATTGAGAAATTAGTACGAATCGTAGCTATGCAAAAGTGGTGAACTGTTAGCGGTTAGGCTGAAAGAGATGACTGCAGCGAGTCCACATTCGGCAGCTGAAGGGACAATTAGGTGCGTGATCCACTGTAAAAGGCAAAGTCATTAGGAACTTTGATTCATTGCGAGCCAATCTTTTGGTTTTAGAAAGACGTCGTAGAGCGCGGCTTCGGCAGAATCTGGTTCTGGGTGCCAATCATAGTCCCAGCGTACGACTGGCGGGAGTGACATAAGAATCGATTCGGTACGTCCTTTGGATTGTAGACCGAAGTGAGTGCCGCGGTCATGGACGAGGTTAAATTCGACATAGCGGCCACGGCGGTAGAGTTGAAAATTACGTTCGCGTTCGGTGTAAGGGACGGCTTTGCGCTTAGCGACGATTGGCTGATACGCTGGCATGAAATGGTCACCTACAGATTGCATAAAGGCGAGGGATTGATCGAAGCCACCTGCATTAAAGTCGTCGAAAAAGATGCCGCCAATTCCGCGTGGTTCGTTGCGATGCGGAAGGAAGAAGTATGTATCGCAAATTTCTTTGAATTTTGTATACAAGTCATTGCCGAAAGGAGTGCAGGCGTCGCGCGCGGTTCGATGCCAGTGGACAGCGTCTTCGATGTGTCCATAGTAGGGGGTCAGATCAAATCCGCCGCCAAACCACCAGATTGGTTCACCTTCTGGTGGTTCTGCATAAAAGAAACGCACATTCATGTGCGTCGTCGGTACATGAGGATTGAGCGGGTGACAGACGACTGAGACACCCATCGCGCGGAATGGTGCACCGGCCAACTGTGGTCGATTTGCAGTGGCAGAGGGGGGCAGACTGGCTCCCTGTACATCGGAGAAATTGATGCCCGCCTTTTCAAACACGGCACCGCCTTCGAGCACGCGCGAGCGACCGCCGCCACCTTCTGGGCGGTCCCAATTGTCTTCGCTAAATTGGCAGCTGCCGTCCTCTGTTTCGAGAGTAGTGGCAATGCGGTCTTGGAGGTCGAGCAGGTAACTGCGGACGATTTCTGGATCTACGTTTAGCATAAAAGACAGGAACTTGTTGCAGATTTCGTCGGGGCACAAATACTTTTGAAGATGTCAGAACATCTTTTACCAGACGAGCTCGTCGCGAATTTGCCGAAATCGGTGATTATTTTTGGGTGTGGTTATGTCGGCACCGCTTTGGCGGAGGTGTTGTTAGCGGCTGACGTGCGAGTCGGTGCATTGACCCGCAACGTCGAGAAAGCGGCTCGACTGCGAGAACTGGGCGTGCACGAGGTGATTGTTGCTGATTTAGATAGTGGGGCTTGGCATGATAAATTTTTAGGGACTTATGAAACAGTCGTGAATTGCGTGAGTTCGGCAGGTGGGGGAATTGATGGGTATCGGAAGTCCTATCTGGAGGGGCAACGTTCAATTCTGAAATGGGCAAACGGGCGCGGCATTCAGAGTTATTTGTATACTAGCAGCACGTCAGTCTATCCGCAGGATGGCGGCGTGAGAGTCGATGAAACTGCGGATACTAAGGACGCGCCGCTGACCGGACGGGTGCTGTGCGAGTCGGAGCGTCTGCTGGCGGATGCTGCTGATACCTTTGGTGCGTGGTATGTGTTGCGCCTCGCAGGTATATATGGACCGAGGCGGCACTATCTGCTCGATTTGTTGCGCTCTGGGGAGTTGGTGATTCCCGGAGTCGGTGATTATTTTTTAAATTTGATTCACCGTGATGATGTAGTGACAGCTATTTGCACTGCGTTGTCATCTGACCAATCGGCAGCATCTGGTATTTATAATATCTCAGATGATCAGCCTGCTTTAAAAGCGGTGCTCGCCGCTTGGCTGGCGGAGCAATTGGGGCAAGTATCACCGCATTTTGATCCTGAGTATGTCTCGCCTCGCTTGCAGCGCCGTGGCGGGCGGATGCCGAGTCGTCAAATATCAAGTGCAAAGTTTCGCGAAACATTCGGATGGACGCCGCAATATGAGGATTTCCGAGTTGGCTATCGCGATCTGTTAGGCATGGAACAAGTAAAGCCTACTTAGAAACTGGAGTTGCCAGTTGAAGGAATTTACTATTCTTTTTACCCATGCCATTAAATAAAGTTTCTGTAGCCATTCTACTCAAAGAGAAAAGTACTTCTGTCTACTGTATTGCGGTCAATTCGACAGTGAAAGCAGCGGTTTCTGAGATGAACCGGCAACGTGTCGGTTCAATCATTGTCAAGGATGCCGATAATGTGGTCGGTATTTTTACTGAACGTGATGTTTTGACGCGGATCGTAGCTGCTGGGCGTGATGCGAAGACGACTACATTGAGTGAAGTGATGACTCCGGACTTTCTTTCGATTACGCAGGGCACTTCGGTGGAAGACGCAATGCAGATGATGACCGACAAACGAGTGCGTCACTTACCTGTGATTGATAATCAGCAGCTAATCGGACTCATCTCGATCGGCGATGTGACGCGTTGGTTGTTAAAAGTGAATGAGATGGAGGCCCAGAATCTCCGTAATTATGTCTTTGGGGAGTATCCTGGTTAATTTATTTTGCTTGAATACTTTTCTTGAAAATTCCGCAGTAAACCCTGCAGTTATTTTATCTATACCCAATGAAAACTGAACAATTTGCAGCGGGTGTCCGCATCTTTGCTCAAGGTGACTGCTGTGAGGAGGCATATCGTATCGTGGATGGTCGCGTTGAGATTTCGATGGATGAGGGCCGTGCTAAGGTGATTCTAGCGACACTCGGAAAGGGAGACATCTTTGGTGAAATGGGGATGATTGAGCGTCTACCACGATCTGCCACTGCTCGTGCGCTAGATGATCTGACTGTCGAAGTGATTACTGAGGAGGCATTTAATGAGTCGCTTGTTAACGGAGGCGATATTTTAGTGCCTTATTTAACGACTATTTTTGAGCGACTTCGGATCACGAATGAGCGACTTCGCACTGCGCATGAGCAGCTCGATACGTTACGAAGCAAGGCATTTCCAGCGAATGTGAAATCGCGTGGTCCTGAAGTACTAAATGCCGGTAATCTTATCATCGAACCAGACTCGGACGAGACTCGCAGACAGTCAGCGCTAAAGAAACAGACACTCACCAGTTTTCCATTTATTATCGGACGGCGTGCGGATCTCGCAGCCTGCGTGGATGTCTTTTCAAAGATTCGTTTGTTGATCGGCGACCGCATACCGTTTCGAGTGTCCCGTTCGCATTGTGCAATTGAGCACGTGCAAGGGGCTTATTTTATTCAAGATCGAGGCAGTAAGCTTGGTTCGATTGTGAACGGAATTCCGATTGGATCTGCTGCAAAGGACGATCGTGTGCGTTTGCGAACAGGCAGTAATACACTGGTATTGGGGCCTGCAAACAGTGAGATACGTTTTATTCTGACAGTACCTAGCTTGGGTTCGTCGAGGTTCGAGGCAGATTCGTGAACTTCAGACGCTCAATCAGCTTGACTCAACCTCTGAGCTTGGTGGACACTTCGTCTTTTATTTCGCAAGTTTTAACCCGAACAAAAGAACACTATTATGGCAGGAGTTGGTAAACTAATGAAGCAAGCCCAAAAGATGCAAAAGCAGATGGAGGGTATCCAAGTAAAGCTGGCAGAGCAGATCATCGAGGTCTCCAGTGGTGGCGGAGCGATCAACATTAAGATCAATGGTCAGGGTGAATTCAGGGACTTTAAGGTTAATCCTGAATTTTTGAAGGAAGATGCAGAGTTCATCGAAGAAACCTTGCTTGGTGCAGTGCAGGAAGCAGCAGCCAAGGCCAAGGAAACCAGTGAGGAAGCCATGGGCTCTGTGACCGGTGGCATGGGCGGATTTCCTGGGTTTTAAAACAGCATATTTGTGACTCCCTCTTTTGATAAGCTCTTACAGGAGCTAAAGCGCCTGCCAGGTCTAGGCTTTCGATCCGCCGAGCGCATCGCGATGCACTTGCTAGTCGAACAGCCAGAAGCGTTGGAGCACTTGATGGAATCGATGGCGGAGGCGCGCACTGCGGTGCGGCGCTGCGATACTTGTGGTAATATTGCCGAGAGCGCCAAGTGTGCAATTTGTGAAGATCAGCGGCGTACTGCTGGTTCACTCTGTGTCGTCGAGCATGTGCCAGACTTGATCGCGATTGAGCGCTCTGCTGCATGGAAGGGGCAGTATCATGTCTTGCATGGTAAGCTTTCACCGATTCATGGAGTCGGTCCGGAAGATCTCAATCTTCAGAGTTTAAAGGCACGGCTGGAGTCTGGCGAAATCACTGAATTTGTTTTAGCGCTGTCGAATGACATCGAAGGACAGGCGACTTGCCACTATATACAAGAAGAGATTGTCGGGCAGCGCCCGATCAAGGTCACTCGTATTGGCTTCGGCCTACCCAGCGGCGGCGGTGTGACCTACGCCGATTCTGTAACCTTACGTAGTGCCCTCGAGGGGCGCCGTGAGTATCACTGATTTTCAAAGCGCTGGTGGTGGCGCACAAATTCGAACAGTAGAATAGACACGAAAATCAGCAGCATGCCGGCGTAGGCGACCCCTGTGGGCGCTGAGCTGCTCAGAATCCAGTAGCCAATGAATGGCGCGAGGGTACCGCGAAAGCCAGTGAGCGCCATGTGAATGCTCATGTAGGAAGAGACTTTTTCGTGGGGCGCGATTTTCGTCACCCACAGGCTCCAGATGATTTTGCCGCCGCCAGTGGCGAGGCCCACTAAGACCATCGCGAAGGTGAGCAGAATTATGTTCTGGGTGAAAAAGAAACACGCGATGCTAAGAAGAAATAGGGCGTTGAGCAAATTACGAGTCGTGATGAAATGTAGTTTGTCGAAAAGACTGCCCCAGACTTTAGTGCTGAGGATGCGTGCGGCGGCAGGCACAACGACCAATAGAAAGGCAATCGTTGCATTGTCGGCGTTGATGCCGAACATTGGATTGGCTAGGTATTCCACGCGAATCGGCATAGTAATGAGGTTGCCCAGTCCGAGCAGCATCCAACTGCCGAGCAAGTAGCCGAACAGTTTATCTTTCCAAATGAGGCTGAAGTTCTGCCACGGATTGCCGACATGCTCGGTGGAGAGCGGGACGCAGGGGATACGATTGGTCGCCCATCCGCAGGCTGTCGCCGCAAGCACCATGATGACAAATAGCAGATGGTAGTAATTGATCGATAGATCTAGTAGCCAGCCGCCCAGCAGTGAAAACAGTATCATACTCAATGCACTGAGAATGAACGGAGTGGTCATGCGCTTACCGCGTTCATGAGCAGGGTAGTTCTCCGAGTAGATCTGAATCATCAGCGGGCCTTGTTGCACCGTGGCCATTTGGCTGGTGATGATGAATACGGTGAACAACGCTAAGCTTTGAATCACGGTCGCGCCAACCATAAGTAGGGCAGCCAGTGCGAACATACAGGCTGAGGCGAGACTGGGACGTATCTGTTTCTTTGCTACAAAATAAAGCGTCAGCGGTGTGAGTAGAAAACCGATTGGCCACGCACCTGCGATGAATGCTTTATACGTCTCTGGCGCGTCGAAGTGACGGATCGCAATAAGCAGTGCAAAAGTCGACCAGCCTGCTTCGAGTATGCCATAAAAGGGCGCGCGCAATACATCGTTGCGATAAGTCGCAGCGGTGCGGGTTGTTTCGCTTTCAGGGATGTGGTTCACAGGTGGTCAGAGGGCAGAGGCCCAATAATTAAGAGCCTCAGGTTGGCTTCTAGTTGCTGACTTCTGAACTCTTTCTTTATTTGCTCCAATCAAGCATACGCTTGAGTGGCACGTAGGCTTGTTGACGCATGTCTTCGTCCATCTCTATTTGTGGGCTCATATCGCGTAGGCAGTCACGCAATTTTACGATGGTATTCATTTTCATGAATCGGCAATCGTTACATGCGCAAGTATCTGTGGGGCCCGCGATAAAGGTCTTGTCGGGTGCTTCTCGTTGAAGACGGTGAATCATGCCTGTTTCGGTGATAATGATAAATTGCTGTGCATCACTTTTTTGGCAGTAGCCAACCATCTTCTCGGTACTGCAAACGATGTCGGCATTGTCACGCACGGTTTCCACGCATTCTGGGTGGGCAACCACTAGAGCCTCTGGGAACTTGAGTTTCAGCGCTTCGATGGCTTGCTGTGTGAAGAGCACGTGCGCGTAGCACGAGCCGGGCCAGAGCTGCATCTCACGGCCGGTTTGCTTGGATACCCATTGACCGAGGTTTTGGTCCGGTACAAATAGGATGTCGCGGTCGGCTGGGACATTATCGATGATCGCCTTGGCGTTGCCGCTGGTGCAGATCACATCGCAAAGCGCTTTGACGGCAGCCGAGCAGTTGATGTACGCGACCACGTAAACATTGGGGTTCGCCTCTTTATAAGCGGCGAGTTTTTCCGCCGGACAGGAATCCGCGAGGGAGCAACCTGCGTCTAGGTCGGGCAGCAGCACCGCTTTGCTCGGGTTAACAATCTTCGCAGTCTCAGCCATAAAGTGCACACCACAGAATACAATCGCGTCGGCATCTGCTTCAGCTGCGCGGTAAGCGAGCCCGAGCGAGTCGCCGACATAGTCGGCTACGCGCTGAATTTCATCTACTTGATAGTTGTGAGCGAGAATGACGGCGTTGCGTTCTTTTTTGAGCGCAAGCACTTCGAGTTGGATCGCAGAGAGTGGTGCTTCTTCACCGTTACGCGGATTGAAGACCATTGGTTCGTAGTTGAGAGTCGTAGTTGCCATGGTGCGAGTCGTTGGAAAAAGCGAGAGACAATCAAGTGAAGCTGGGCTCAAGTCAAGCTGCGCCTGCACAGGGGAGGCGTGTCTTATTTTTTTGTGGGGGAGGGATGTCCCCCGCGCCGTCCGTAGTGTGCTAGTCTTGGCACTTTTGCTCTGCGGACCACACGGAGGTGGTCCCTCCCTGATCACCCGAGCGACGCACCCAGGCCGACTGCGGTCAAGATTTCGAAGGCCTTTTGGCTGTGCTCAATTAGTTTATTGAGATTGCGCAGGGTGAGCAACTGAAAGCTCATTTCACTCTCGGTCACCTTGATTTCAAGATCCAGTGGAGTCAGCCTGAGTTCGAATGAGCTGCCGTCCGGCTCGTAGCTCAGATATTGCGCAATCTCCTCAATCTCTTCGATCGCGTCGATTTTTTCGTCTATATTAATAGAGCCTGGGAATTCGACGATCAAGGTTTCACAGTGATGGGTAAAGCAGGCGTGGAAGCGCTCGTCGTCTGCAATCTCGGGATTGTGCAGCGCGACGATCTCGGTGGTGAGCTGGTAATTCTTTGGATCTTCCGGGGATTGATCGATCCGTACTTGTAGGTCGAAGTCGGGCGTTTTGATGCAGCCGAAGCCATCCTCACAGGTGTATTGAAAATCGCGGCGTTTGTAGCCGAACTGGCTGCGAATGTCAGTGTAGAACAGGTCGACCAGCTCTTTGACGTTTTCCTGTCCGACTTTGCGCACAAAGGCCTGTGCCGCAGGGTGGTAACTATCGGGCAGGTGATGGTTTTTTTGATAGCCTTTGAGGCGACGCACGCGTCCCTCAACCATGCCGAGGATTCGGCTTTGGAGTGCGGGTCTTTTAAAATCTGGATTTTCAATATCGATAGCGAAGGGGAAAGTATTTGAATCAGAGCGGGAAAAGTGGCGGGTGGAAAGTGGAAAGTGGGCAGTCTGTTAGAAATCATGGGTCAGTTGCCATCACAGCCTAATATCCGCATCGCATTTTGATCGCAGAGAAGTAGGCCTTGTTTGAGCAATTAACTGCGATAAAGAGTATCCGCGACATGCGCATACAGATCCAGTGTTGCTGTAAAAGAGAGCGAGTCGCTCTCCCGCCTTTCCACTAAGTGAGATCAACCATAAAAAAGGGGGGATTGAGTCGATTAGCTACTGGGATCTTAGCTCCGATGTGGAACCATTTTGATTTTCTCACTTTTAACCCTTTACAAGCCGCTGCAAAAGCTGTGTTTTCCCCATCTTTTCCAACTTTCTCATGCAGAAAACACGTAAATCCATCGCCAAACGCTTCAAGAAGACAGGCACCGGTAAACTCTTGCGTCGCACGCCAGGGCACCGTCACCTCCTTCGTAACAAGAGTGTTAAGCAACGCCGCCGTGCAGGTAGTAGTAAATTGGTCGCTCCCGGCCAACGCGCTAACCTCATTCGCGGATTGCCTTTCGCTTAGGTCGAAGAACGTTTGATACAAAAACTCACGCTAGTCGGGTAACATGAAAATGGGCGACCCGACAGCGACCAAATCGAGAGATTATATAAAACATGCCTAGAGCAACCAATGGTCCGGCAACCTTAAAACGCCGCAAGAAAGTTCTCAAAAAAGCCAAAGGCTATTTTGGTAACAAATCACGTCTCTTTCGCTATGCGAAAGACGCAGTCGATCGCGCAGAAGTTTACGCTTACCGCGACCGTCGCAAAAAGAAGTCCGAGTTCCGTCAACTCTGGATCGTTCGTATCAATGCTGCATGTCGTGCAAACGGCATTAACTACAGCCGTTTCATCCGTGGCCTCAAGGCTGCTGAGATCGACATGGACCGTAAGCAGCTTTCCGAGCTAGCGATTCACGACGAAGCCGCATTCAACGTACTCGTTGAAAAGGCAAAAGAAGCCAACGCAGCTGCTTAAGCTTCGGACTTAATCTTAGTCTTTCTGAAGGCCGCCCCATCATGAGGCGGCCTTTTTTATGTGCGGTTTATGGCAGGGATGACCTCCGTGTCGTCCGAATTTGCCTCTGCGCTCATCCTCTGCGGCCCGCGCGGGGGCGGACCCTCCCTTGTCAGTCGCTTCGATCTGGTGCTCGAAGAAGAACCCACAAAAAAGCCCGCCAATCATGACGGGCTTTGGAAAGAGTTTGATGAATTGCTTAGATCTTGCCCACGTTTGCATCGCCACGGTGCTCTGTCGCAGAGTTATAAGCGAAGCGGCGCGTCGTCAGCAGATCGAAGGCTTGCTTCGAGACGGTAGAGTCGTGGAGGAGGTTTATTTTTCGCGGACGAACGCCATGCCCTATGGCATTATTATAGGCCCGTAAAATTTACTGAGTATTATGATTAAAATAGCCTTTGTTGTGTTGTATGAAGGGCAACAATTAGTAGGCCCAGTATGGGATATGCCTAAGTGTATTTAACAAATTAAAGTGGCTGGCAATAGTTTGAATAAAAATGCACTGATTGGTGTATTTAAGTCTCGACCGCTTCGTAATTAAATCTGATCATAATGGGACATTTAATTTTATAGAATTTAATAATTAACGATTTTAAAATTATTAATTTTTTGTATGAAAATTCGTTACAAACTTAAACAATCAAAAGGTCAATTTTATGAAACTTTTAGTGACTACAGTTCGACGGATTCTAATTGCTTTTCTTTTATTCCTGAGCGGAATTTTTGGGTATGATTACTATGAGGCTCAAACAGTTGGATTACCTCAGGAAATGGCACTATGGGATACCCAGTATCGACGTGTAAATGCTCGGTTGTTGGAGGTATGTGATTCATCAGTTCGATTCCAACGCCTAGAGGATGGTCGATACTTTACCGTTCAATTCGACGACTTGTCTTTTTTGAGTAGTCAACGTGTAAAGCTGTTTGAAAATTCTCAGGCAATCAATGGTTCAACAGCGGCTGTCAGTCGAATTGCGCGTTTACAAAGCGAACGGAAGGAGCTCTTGCAAAAAATTGAATATCTTGAAGCAAGAGCTGAGCAAACTATTTCAACGGTAGAAAAGCGCACATTGCTTCGTGAGGTCGAACGCGTGTCAGTAGATTTACTCGCACTCGAGAGGCGGCTAAAGGAAGCTGGTGTTGAGTTAGGCTATTCGGCTGCGACTATTCGTTCCGCGTCCAGTGGCATTCAAGCGATGGGTACGCAGCTGATTGAGTTTGGATCTAAAATCTCTGAGAAATTACGTTGAGTCTCAATTAAGATAGTGCCGCTATTCCACAAAAAAGCCCGCCAATCATGACGGGCTTTGGAAACAGGTTTCAGGTCGTTTAGATTTTCTCGATAATCGCATCGGCGAGGCCGTAAGCGATCGCTTCCTTTGCAGTCATGTAGAAGTCGCGATCTGTGTCTTGCTCGATCTTGTCGAGCTTCTGACCGGAGCTGGCGGCTAGGATTGCATTGAGCTCGTCGCGCAGACGTTCCATTTCCATCGCTTGAATGTGAATATCCACCGCGACCGCGACCATTTGGCCCGAAATTAGCGGTTGGTGAATCAATACGCGTGAGTGCGGGTAGAGGAAGCGGTTGCCCTTGTCGGCGCCACAGAGCAAAATAGAGCCCATGCTGGCGGCCATACCTGTGACGATCACTTTGATCGGTGAGCTGATCAGTTTCATGGTGTCATACACCGCCATGCCAGCTGTGATCGAGCCGCCTGGGGTGTTGATATAGAAGGTGATCTCTGTACCCGGAGCGTCTGCTTCGAGGTACAGGAGCTTCTCGGTGATGTCGCGCGCGGATTTATCCGAGACTTCACCCCAAAGAAAGACTTTACGCTCCTTGAGGAATGTTTCTTGGATTTTTGGGCCTGCGCCTTTGTCTGCGTCTTTTGTTTTTTTGTCTGCCATGAGAATTATTTGGTATCGATTAAATGTGAAAATGAAAAGGTGGAGGTGGCTTAGCCTTCGATCTTGTCGACGCGGCGTTGGTGGCGACCGCCTTCGAAATCGGCATCGAGCCAGATGCCGACGATCTTGAGTGCCATTGCCTCGGATACGGGGCGGGCTCCGATGGAGATGCAATTGGCATTGTTGTGCTCTTTAGTCATTTGTGCAGACCATTCGTCCCAGCAGATGCCGCAGCGCACGCCTTTGACCTTGTTGGCGACAATGGCTTCGCCGTTACCGCTGCCGCCTAGCACGATGCCGCAATCAGCTTTACCTTCTGCGACTGCCTCAGCCGCAGGGCGGATGAAGTCGGGATAGTCGCAGGACTCGGTGGAGTCGCAGCCGCAATCAATGATTTGGTGGCCACGGTCGCGTAAAAGTTGGATGATTGGCGCCTTGAGAGGGAAACCTGCGTGGTCGGTGCCGATGGAAACTGTAAGGGATGTTTTGCTCATTGGAAGCAAACAGTAAAAGCGTGCTGCGACGATAAGGGCAATACGTAATCTAATGAAATACGAATCGGTCTATGTACCTTTAAATAAAGCAGCATTTTAAATGTACCAGAGATGGCTGCTCCGGCCGAGCAGAACGAACCAGAGAGCGGCAGCTAGGGCAAATTGTGCGATGGCGATGAGTAGGCGGCCTTGCAGGAGTTGTCCGAGTCTCAGAATGAAGAAGTTGCAAAGTGCGGCAATGACGTTGCCTGTGGAACCTTGTACTGTCATATGTATTGCAAAATAATAGGGTGAATCGAAGCGAAAGTTTATTTTTGATCGAAGTGTTGAGTCATCTTCAGCTCAGGTCAGGTCGATTTTATTGAAATTCAGATGAAAAAAGAGTTGCTTCAACCTCTGAAGCACCTAACTTCCGCTCTTTTTTCAAAATTTAACAGAGAATTTTTAGTATGGCAAGAGAGCACGTAATGATCGAATGCACTGAGGCACGCGCCGAAGGCAAACCAGTATCCCGCTATATGACCAGCCGCGATAAAAAGCAGCAGCCAGATCGCATCGAGAAAAAGAAATATAACAAATTTCTTCGTCGCCACACACTGCACCGCGAAATTAAGAACTAATCTTGTTTTGCGTTTGCACCCTATTTTTGAAACCCGCCTTAAAAGGCGGGTTTTTTTATGCCTGGGTGTGGAGGGAAATGTTCCGTCATTTCCATTAGTTAAATCAGGATTCACTGAGTCTCTCGGTGGCAACGACAGAGCGTTGCCCTCCACGGATTTAGACCTACTTGAGGCAATGCGGTCGACGCGGAGGTCGCCCCGCCCTTATCGCTCTTTGTAGTCGATCATTCCGCCTACAAAAAAACCTCAGCCGAATCACTGAGGTTTTGTAGTTTATTTTCTTCTGGGCGATCGCTCATTCCGCCAGTTTTCGCGATGCTTTCGAATCCAGTCGAGTAGAGCCCGTTCGAAACCAATATCTTTACCCTTTTTCTCCGATTCGATCCATTTGTGGCGAAGGATTTCTTCGCGCTCTGCGAGGAATTCTTGATACAAGCTGGAACGTTCTGCGAAGCCTGTAGAGGGTTTCGCGTCGATGGTTGTGGGTGACATATTTTTTTTATCCTTAGTCATTACAGGCAATTTGCCTTGGGGTGAACGATATGCCATGAAACATAGGGGCATGGCCTTTGGTGGCTAGTTCAAAAATCAAAACAATGCAGTTTTAAGCAAATATTATGCGTTCAATTGTTCGATGATCTGGCGGGCGATTTTGAAGAATTCTTTTGCTGCCAATGATTCGGGCTCGCTGACGACAATCGGAATACCGTTGTCGCAACCGATACGGATCGAGGGATCGATAGGTATTTCTCCCAAAAGTGGGGTTCCAAGGCCGTTTGCGGTGCTTGCGCCACCGCCTTCACCAAATAGCTGTTGGCGTGTGCCGTCTGCGTTTTCGAGGTAGCTCATGTTCTCGACTACGCCGAGATAGGGCACGTTGACCTTTTCAAACATGCGCGCACCGCGGCGAGCCACATTGGATGCCGCCGGCTGAGGGGTTGTCACGATCACTGCGCCGTCGAGCGGGATGGTTTGCACGAGAGAGAGCTGTGCATCGCCAGTGCCTGGCGGCAGATCGACGACGAGAATTTCTAATTCACCCCAATTCACGTTTTGCGCGAACTGTTGAATAGTCTTCATGATCATTGGGCCACGCCAGACGACTGGAGTGTCCTCGTCTACTAGGAATCCCATCGACATGGTGCGCACGCCGAAATTTTCCAATGGTAGGATTAAGTCGTTCTCGATTTCTGGGCGTCCGCAGGCGCCGAGCATCAAAGGGATGGATGGGCCATAAATGTCACAATCCATAATGCCGACGCCAGCCTGGCCGTCTGCTGCGAGCAGGCGTTGCAGTGCGCAGGCGAGGTTCACGGTGACGGTGGACTTGCCGACGCCGCCCTTACCGCTGGCGACAGCGATGGCGTATTTCACCTTCTGCATGGCAGCGCTGTTAGTCGGCGTGTTGCCGTTGGCTCCGCCGCTTGGGCTTGGCTGATTCTTTGGTTGGGAAATTTCCATGCGGACTTTGACGTCCTGTATGCCTTCGAGTACACCGATGACCGACTTAATGTCGGCA
Organism: Opitutia bacterium; assembly: GCA_018663485.1. Taxonomy (GTDB): domain Bacteria; phylum Verrucomicrobiota; class Verrucomicrobiia; order Opitutales; family Coraliomargaritaceae; genus Lentimonas. The sequence continues at coordinate 13,523 of JABJQI010000057.1, read as the reverse complement.
GCGATCTGCTCGGGGATTTTCGTATCAGCCGTCGTGATTTCGACGCCGATCAGGGCCTCGCCATCTTTTAGGTCGACGTCTCTGACGAGGCCGAAGGAGATGATGTCACGGCTAAATCCTGGGAATTTGACCGTCTTAAGAGCTGCTTTGATACTTTCTGTGTCCACTTTATGTTTTGGTTAAAAGGAAATTGTCAGAGTGAAACTCTCTGGCTGCGACTCAACACGAATCGAAGAAATATTGGCGAAAGGGTGGATTTTTTTAAGAATGCGCAGTCGGATCTCCGTCCTAGCTTAATAAACAGGTCTAGCCTCTGAACTTTGGTGTGTGTCTAAATGATTAAATAAATATTTGTTGAAGTGGATTTGCGTTTGCGGTTCTTGCTAGCCTGCGACTATTTATTAGGTATGCGTATGTTTCATCATCTTTTGTTTCTTATTGCTTTGTTTTCTTTACTGACGAGTGCCGTTTCGGCGCAGGTGATTGATATTGGCGATGCGGTTCGTCAAGGTGAGGGGCGTTTGGGTATCGCAGTCGACAGCACAGATGCCGCGCTTGCGAAGTTGGCACGACGAGCGTTTGCTTTGCATGGCGCTTATACGCTGACGACAGCGTCGAAGGCAGCTTACATTTTTCAAATCGAGCGTGCTAGTGGTTCGTCGGTGACGCTCACGATTAACTCTGGTCAGCCTGCGCAGGAACAGTTGCGCCGCGTGGTACCGGGGCGCGACTTGCAAAACGCCACCCTTCGCGCCTGCGACCTGGCGGTTGAGGCAACTTTGCATGTCAAGGGGTTCTTTGCGGGTAAGTTGGCCTTTATTGGTAAGCAGCGTGGCATATCCGAGGTATATACAAGTGACCTGTTGTTTAATCGTGTGCGTCCGTTAACTGCGGATCGTGCATTGTTGACTGGACCTAATTGGTCGCCAGATGGCAGCAAGCTGCTCTATACGACTTATTATAAAACAGGTTTCCCAGATATTTATATGATTGATCTGCAGAGTGGTCGCAAGATCCCAGTGGCGACATATAAGGGCACGAACTCTGGTGGTGAGTATAGTCCGAATGGGCGGAGTATTGCGATGTCGTTAACAAGTTCCGGTAACGCAGAGATTTTTGTGGCTGAATCGATAAACAAGAAGCCGCGCCGTTTGACGACCAATAAAAGCTTAGAAACCTCGCCGACATGGTCTCCGGATGGTCGTCGTTTGGCCTTTACTTCGGATGTGCGGGGCAAGCCTCAGATTTATGAGATGTCTGCAAATGGCGGACCGATGCGTCGCATCCCGACCAATGTCAGTAGTTATTGCTCTGAGCCGACATGGAACCCGATTAACGAGAACTTGATCGCCTTTACTGCAGCAGTGAGCGGTGGTTTTCAGATCGCGCTGTATGATTTTAAGACTCGCTCAAGCAAGATTTTGACCACCGCGTCACAGTCTGCGGTTGAGCCGACATGGATGAATGATGGTCGTCATTTGGTGTTCACACAGCGTCAAAACGGGCGAATGCGCCTGATGTTGCTAGATACTGAAAGCAAAAAAGTTAGTTCGCTGCACGTGCCAGACTTTGGTGATGCCTACTCCGCTAGTTTCGCGTATTAATTGTAATACTAAGAAGTTGTCACAATCGGTCATTGTAGGTATATGGCTCAATGTCGTCTGCGCTTGCGCAGCGGTATTCGAGCGGATTGTTTATCTTCAAGCCACAGCAAGTGATGACGCGGGTAATAATTTTCGCAGTCACTAAGTTACTTAGGTTGTAGAACAGTGACGTTGCTTTTCGGTTAAAACCCGTCCTATCTGGTTGGTATGAATTGGAAAAAAGTCCGCGAGTTTGAAGAGATAATTTATGAAAAGTGTGATGGTGTTGCGAAGGTGACGATCAACCGCCCGCATCGTCGCAACGCATTTACGCCGGATACGGTATCCGAAATGATCGAGGCCTTCACGGATGCGCGTGAAGATACCTCAATCGGTGTCGTGTTGTTAACTGGATTCAATCCACAGACAGACGGCAAGTTCGCATTTTGTGCGGGCGGTGATCAAAAGATTCGCGGCCATAAAGAGGGCGGCTATATAGGCAAAGATGGTGTGCCGCGCCTGAACGTGCTCGATTTGCAGAAGTTAATTCGTTCGATGCCGAAGGTCGTGATCGCTCTGGTGGCTGGCTTTGCGGTAGGCGGCGGTCATGTCTTGCACGTGGTGTGCGATATGACGATTGCGGCGGACAATGCGGTATTTGGTCAGACTGGACCAAAGGTTGGTAGCTTTGACGGTGGTTTTGGTTCGAGTTATTTGGCGCGTATCGTCGGCCACAAAAAGGCGCGCGAGATTTGGTATTTGTGCCGTCAATATAATGCGCAGGAAGCGATGGATATGGGCTTGGTCAATAAGGTAGTACCTTACGAGCAACTCGAAGCCGAAGGATTTGAATGGGCGCAGCAAGTGATGAATCATAGCCCACTTTCGATTCGTTGCCTCAAGTCGGCGTTTAATGCCGATGTCGATGGTCAACAAGGCTTACAAGAACTCGCAGGTAATGCGACGATGCTTTACTATCTCACCGAAGAGGGCGAAGAAGGCCGCAAGTCCTGGAACGAAAAGCGCGCTCCCAATTTCAGGAAATATCCTTGGCTTCCTTAGTGGGAAAGTAAAAGCGACACAATTGTCGCTTTTGCTGTTCAGTATTCTATTCCAGCACAAAGCCAGTGCCACGTAGGGTAGGTCGTAATGTGCGACGAGGAGTTGTAGCGCGCGGGTGACTCCGCGATATTCAGTGGCATTCTGAATGCGGACGAGGCAGAGCTCGTCCCTCTCCTACAATTGCACATCCACGGCGCTCGATGCGCGGCAGGCTTTAGCGCGAGCGGCATCGATCGTCTCGGCGCGGGCTAGGGCCACGCCCATACGCCGCTTGCCGTTGACCGCTGGCTTGCCGAACAGGCGTAGCTTTGTGTCGGGTTCGCTGAGTGCTTGTTGCAGATTGCCGAAGCTGACCTGCTCCGATTTGCCTTCGACCAGAATCACCGATGAGGCGCAGGGGCCAAATTGGCGAATACTGGGGATCGGAAATCCCAGAATGGCGCGGGCATGAAGTGCAAATTGGGTTAAGTCCTGCGAGATCATGGTGACCATCCCTGTATCGTGCGGTCGTGGGGAAACTTCGCTAAAGATCACGGTGTCGTTCTTGACGAAGAGCTCGACACCGAACAGTCCATAGCCGCCGAGGTTGCTAGTCACGGCTTCGGCCATTTGCTGAGCGCTCTTAAGTGCGGCGTCGCTCATGGCTTGCGGTTGCCAGGATTCGCGGTAGTCGCCATCGACTTGAATGTGGCCGATCGGCGCACAAAAGCTGGTGCCATCGACGTGGCGCACGGTGAGTAGGGTGATCTCGTAGTCGAAATCGACAAATCCTTCGACGATGACCTTACCCTTGCCAGCGCGGCCGCCTGCTTGGGCGTAATTCCACGATACTTCGATGTCGGCTTCTGTTTTCACCACGCTCTGACCCTTACCAGAGGAGCTCATGATTGGCTTGATCACGCAGGGCATACCAATTGCGTGAATCGCAGCGGTGAAGTCGTCCAACGTGTCGGCAAATTGATACGGCGAGGTGAGGAGGCCCAGTTCTTCGGCTGCGAGGCGGCGAATGCCCTCGCGGTTCATCGTGAGTTGGGTGGCCCGAGCGGTGGGAATGATTGTTGCTAGGCCTTCCTTCTCAATTGCAGCAAGTGCATCGGTCGCGATGGCCTCGACTTCGGGCACCACGAGGTCGGGCTTCTCTGCTTCGATCACGGCGCGTAGTGCGTCGCCGTCGAGCATGGAGATAACATGTGAACGATCGGCCACTTGCATGGCAGGCGCATTAGCATACGCATCGACGGCAATGACTTCGATGCCGTAGCGCTGCAGTTCAATCGCGACTTCTTTGCCCAGTTCGCCTGAGCCGCAAAGCAGCACTTTAATTGCCGTAGATGTAAAAGGTGTGCCGATGGTAGACATGTCGCGAGTTAATGGCAGGTGAGGTTCGGCTTCAACTCAAACTTGCAAATGCCTGCAGTCCGCTTCATTTTATAATCTTCCTGTCTAGTGCTGCCTTTTTATCGTCACTATAAGCGTTATTCTTGCCGGCTGCAGCTGGAGACTCTGTTAATTTAAATACTGTTATTATGACTATTGGACTGATTTTTTTGGGTGTGTGTGTGCTGCTTGTTGTCTTCATGGCATTGTGGGTGATGGGGATTTACAACGGTCTGGTGACCTTACGAAATCGCTTTAAGAATGCATTTGCGCAGATCGATGTGCAGCTGAAGCGCCGCTATGATTTGATTCCGAATCTAGTCGAGACTGCCAAGGGCTATCTCTCGCATGAGCGCGAGACGCTGGAGGCGGTGATTACTGCGCGCAATGGTGCGGCTTCTGCTGGCCAGGCAGCGGCGAGCGACCCGAGCAATCCAGACGCGATCAAACAGTTGATGGGGGCCGAGACCGCGCTGACCGGTGCTATGGGTAAATTCTTTGCGTTATCGGAATCGTATCCAGATTTGAAGGCCAATCAAAACATGATGCAACTGACAGAGGAGCTGACTTCGACGGAGAACAAGGTCTCATTTGCACGTCAGGCCTACAACGACTCGGTGATGACATATAATACCAAGCGCGAAGTGTTTCCTGCCGTATTATTTTCAGGAGTCCTAGGGTTTCGCGAAGCGCAGCTGTTTGAGATTACCGATGAGCGCGAGCGCGAGGCGGTCAAGGTCAGCTTCTAGTAGCGGCCAGTTCTAAAAATGGATTTTTTTGAAGCCCAAGAATTGGCTCGTAAGCGCACCCGCCTGATGGTGGTGCTGTTTGCGATGGCAGTGCTGAGTATCGCAGCTGCGTTGTATGGCGTGGTGGTGTATGTGACAGGCGCGGGCTTCCTTGATACGGAAGGCGCGCTGCGACAGCCGATACTGCTGTGGCAGCCGAATCTATTTTTTGGCACCTTGGCGGCAGTAGTTGTATTAGTCTCTGCTTGCTCGCTGTTTAAAGTGGGGCAACTGCGTTCGGGTGGCGGTTATGTAGCACGTTCCATGGGGGGGCGTGAGATCGAGCATACGACACAGGATGCCGATGAGCGCATGTTGATGAACATCGTCGAAGAGATGTCGATCGCCTCTGGTGTGCCGATGCCTGAGGTCTATTTGTTACCAGAAGATGGTATCAATGCCTTTGCCGCCGGGTTTAGTCCTGCAGATGCGGTAGTGGCGGTGACGCGTGGTTGTGTGCGCACCTTGAATCGTGATGAATTGCAGGGCGTGGTCGCTCACGAGTTTAGCCATATCCTCAATGGCGACATGCGCATGAATATTCGCCTGATGGGCGTGCTGTTTGGCATCATGGCGATTGCAGTGCTCGGACAACTTGTTTTCAGAGGTACCGCGCAGGCCAATTTCTTGGGAGGCGGCCGACGTCGCAGCAAAGAGGGCGGCGGGGCATTGATCGTGATTATGGTGATCGGCATCTCGGTGATGGCGATTGGCTATATTGGGGTGTTTTTCGGACGTATGATCCAGAGTGCGATTTCGCGTCAGCGGGAGTATTTGGCGGATGCCGCGGCGGTACAGTTTACTCGTAATCGGGAGGGGATCGGCGGCGCCTTGAAAAAGATTGGTGGGGTACCGTTGCATGGCGCGGTGTCGAACGCGCACTCGCAGGAGGCCGCGCATTTCTTTTTTGCCAGCGCGCTCAAGTCAAAGAGCGTCAGTTTATTTGCGACCCACCCGCCCTTGGAGCAGCGAATCGCCGCGATTGAGCCGAATTGGGATGGCAAATTCGTCAGTGGCGAGCGCCGACAGTCAGCGCGTCGATCCACTTCGAAAAAGCCAGAAGCGGCGCCAGCGCCTTTGCAGGCGCACGATTTTATCAACTCAATCGGTCAAGTCAGTGCTGCGGCAATTCTGAGCGCGCAGGAAATACATGGCCAGATCGGTAATGATCTGGATCGCTTACACCAGAGTCGCGAGGCTGCTGGTGCGGTGTTGATCGGATTGCAGATTTCGGCCAGCTCGGTCGACGATGATGCGGCTCAATTACTGACGGCAAAGAAGCGCCTAGATGGGGCGGTGTATCGCGAGACCGTGGAGTGGTTGCCACGGCTACGTGCGCTTAATTTGAATCAACGCTTTGCCTTGTTCGACGCGGCCTTACCGATGGCGGTGGGGCGAGATCTTGAAGCCTTCGTTCCAATGTCAGAATTGATTAATGACCTAGCGCACAGTGATAGCTCGATTGAATTGGAAGAACTCGCACTGTTACGTGGCGTCGCTGGCTATTTAGAAGGTCGTCGCCAGCCCAGGCGCAAAGTAAAGTCGCTTAGCCCTGCTAAGATTGAAATGCCGCTCTGTGTGCTGCTCTCGGCGATTACTTACACTGCCACTGTTGAGCCTGCTGAGCGAGAGTCTACTTTTCGTCAAGGTGCGCGCAAATGCAACCGCTACATGTTGAAGGAATCAATTCTATTGCCCGAAGAGACGATTACTTTCGAAGCCTTGGAGGTCGCACTAGATTTATTTATGCACTTACCGTTGCCACAAAAAAAAGTTATTTTTGAAGGTGCCTTGGCAGTTGTGTTGGCCGATGGCAAAGTCGCGCAAGACGAACTAAGCTTGGTCAGAGTTATCGCTATCAGCCTCGGCTTACCAATGCCACCGCTGATCAGCGAGTGACATTCAACGTTACAGCGGCGCTCTCCATTTGCCGTGTTCCTTGATCAAATCGATTAGGCGGTCGAGGGCTTCTTCGGCGGGCACGTTATACTTTACGCATTGTTTGCCGACGTAGAGGTTAATTTTGGCGGGGGCGCCACCGACATAGCCGAAGTCAGCATCAGCCATTTCGCCGGGACCATTGACGATACAGCCCATGATCGCGATCGTCACGCCCTTGAGATGGTCGGTGCGTGCGCGAATTTTTTGCGTGACGCTTTGCAGGTCAAACAGAGTGCGGCCGCAACTCGGGCAGGCGACGAATTCGGTTTTGGTGATGCGTGCGCGTGCGCCTTGCAAAATATTATAAGCGAGCGTGGTGGCTTTTTCGATGAGTGGTTCGGTCTCGATGCTGATCGCGTCGCCGATACCATCGCAGAGCAGAGCGCCGCTGAGAATGCTACTTTCGAGTAGGCGATCTGAAAAGTAATCTTTCGGCTCTAGCGTGTTGGATAGGGTATTGCGTATCCAGATCGGTGCGTCCGGCACGAAGGCTTGGGCGGCTTCGGCAAGGGTACGATAGCTGCCGACGGGGTGGTTGGGCGATTCTGATGCAGGGCTCGAGTAAGCTCGGACGCCACTGGTTAGAATTAGATTGGCGCTGCCCATCGGGGCAAGTTGTGCGCCGATCTCGTCGCGCAGGGCGTCGGCTTGGCAATCAATGGCGCAGTTGAAACCTTTTTGGCGGCAAAACTGTAGCAGGTTGGACGCGTAGTAGGCGTCTTCCTTTTCAATGTGTTGCAGCAAGGTGATGCCGGCGATGCTGTCTTCAGGCCATTCGAATGCTTCCAGATCAGTGAGGTCGACTGCGTCCGAAAGTTCGAGTACGAAGGCTTGCACCACGCTGTGGAGTGCTTCGTGCAGTCCGCTGAATGCGGTGAGGTCGCCGCTGCTGTTGATCTCGACTTGGAGGCCTTCGAGCTTATTTTCTTTGAGCGAACTCTGCGTGCGGCAAACGTCTTGGATGATTTCTGCAGTTGCGCCGATTGAATGTTGGGTTTTGACGATTACGGCGGGCACGACGTCGGCGCCGATGCTACATTTCGGGCCGAGTTCAATGACGCGGGCGCTGCGGCGATTGAAGTCGAACGGGTTGATGCTGTCTTTGGTCTCGGCCGAAAGTGGTAGCTCCGCTTGCTGGTTCCAGAGGGCCATTGCTTTGTCGGCGAGATCGCGGGCAACGGGCACTTCGTAAATGGGATCTTCGGTAAGTGAGACGCGGATGGTATCGCCCAGACCATCGTTGAGTAGAGCGCCAATACCGATCGCGCTTTTGACGCGGGCATCTTCGCCGTCGCCAGCTTCGGTCACGCCGAGGTGCAGCGGGTAGTTCATGCCTTCTTCGGCCATACGGGCTGCGGTCAGGCGGTAAGCCTCGATCATGACTTTCGGATTACTCGCTTTCATCGACAGGCAGATGTCGTGATAGTTGTGACTCTCGGCGATACGGATAAATTCGAGTGCGCTTTCAACCATACCGAGCGGTGAGTCGCCGTAGCGATTCATGAGTCGGTCGGAGAGGGAACCGTGGTTGGTGCCGATGCGCATGGCGCGACCAAGCTCTTTGCAGCGCAGAACGATCGGCGAGAAAGCTTGGTGCAGGCGCTCGAGTTCTTCGGCATAGGCCGCGTCGGTATATTCGAGTACGGCAAATTTCTTTTTGTCGGCGTAATTGCCTGGGTTGATGCGGACTTTTTCGACGTGCAGCGCGGCCTCCATCGCCGCGGATGGCAGGAAGTGAATATCAGCGACGAGGGGTACGTGGCACTTGGCGGCGCGTAGTTTTTTAGAAATATCTCCAAGTGCTTTGGCTGCGGCTTTATTGGGTGCAGTGATACGCACGATCTCGCAGCCTGCTTCAGCAAGGGCGAGCGTTTGTGCCACGGTGGCGTCGACGTCCTGCGTGTTGGTCGTCGTCATGGACTGAATGCGAATCGGATTATTGCCGCCGATAGCGATATTGCCGACGTGAATAACGCGAGAGTTGCGTCGCTTCGCCTGATAGCGCGATGCGCAGTAATCGAGATTGGAAAGTGCTGTCATTGCTAGCGTTTCGAATGAGTGTTGAAAATGAAAGGGTTAACCGCAGTGTAAGCGGAGAACGCAGAGCTTAGGTTGTTATGTGGGAGTTCTAACGAACGGATTTTAGTCTTTGTGATTGTAGACGATCCGTTTGATGTCGTCTTTCATTTTTGTGACGTTGAAATTCAATAGATAGCCTAGGCTGCAGCCAGAAAGTTTGAGGTAAGTAATTAGTTGGGCTGTATGAATGTCGTTGAGTTGATCGACGACTTTAAGTACTAAGATGATTTTTTTTCGCCTATAATACCAAGTCGCTAAGCCTCTTCTAACTTTAAGTCTTTGTAGGTGATCGGTTGCTTCTTTTGACGAATCTCCTTAAGGCCACGCAACGATAGTTCATGGGCGAGGCAGTGTTCGTAAGTGCTCACCAATAGTCTCGGGCCGAGTTCTGTATGCACATCGATTGCAGCACCTAGGATCTGTTCAGTTAAGTCACTCATTGTTTGTCTCTGCGTTCTCCGCGTCCCCTGCAGTTAGATCTTCTATTTGGCTGGTTTCGGCTGTTTCCGGCTTTTCGGGCTGAGTAACTTCGGGTGGTGTCCCATTCGGCTTGTCTTCGATGAATCCAGCATCGAGGCCGACGCGTAGAACATCGCGGTAGCTGACGTAGAGCATAAACGAAAGCAGGAGAATGATGCAGATCGTGAAAGAACCTTCCATTATACGGCGAGGCACGGGGCGTCCTGTCAATTTGCGATACGTAGCAAATGTCATGTGCCCGCCATCAAGAACAGGGATTGGTAGCACATTAAAGATCGCGAGGTTGACGTTAATAAGAGCTAAGAACCAGATGAGGTCGATCCAGCCAAAGCGAGCCATTGCTGTGAGACCGTGCACGATGCCGATTGGGCCGCTCATGTTGCCGACCTTGACGTCGGATTTAGGGCTGACTAGTGCGGTCAGTGTCTGCTTCATCTGGCGAGCCATCGCGACGATCTGCTCGACTGGATTAAGATGCACGCGAACTGTTGGAATATCATAGCCGTAAGCAAATCCAAACCTTGGTCTAGTTTCTCCCTTTGCAATACGTGGCTCGATCGGGAGCACGACTTCTTGTTCTTCACGCAGAACAGAGACATCAATGAGGCCTCCTTCATGTTTATCTAAATATAGGCTTAGGAATGCAGATGAAGTGATCGCTTGCCCATCTAAGGCTAAGATTTTATCGCCGGGCAGCATTCCTGCCTCAAATGCGGGCATGCTTTCTTGAACTTGAAGGACGATGATATCTGTTCCTTTTCCTGGTGTAACGGCGATACTGCGTATGCTGTCGATACCGACATCAATCAGCTCGGGATGAACGGTGAAGCGTTTGGTCTCGCCATCGCGTAGCACTTCAATTTCAGCAAGCGCGCGGCCTGAATCGTCACGCTGGGTTCCTGTCATGATGACGTTATCTATGTCCCCCCAGTTGCGAATCTTGATGCCATCGATTGTGATGACTTGGTCGCCTTCTTGAATGCCAGCTGCGTAGGCTGGGCCGGGGACGGGTGTGCCTTCGTGGTTGAGGATCTCTTTGGGCACCAAGTTCACCTCGGTGGTTAATATTATTTCGCGACCGACACCCCATAGGATCAGGGACAGGCAGAATGCAAAGATGATGTTAAACACAGCGCCCATCACTGCGACGATCATCTTATCGGCATAAGAGATCGGTGGTAGGTCTTGGTTCTCGTCTTCTTCGCCGCCTTCGAGTCGGCCCATGTCGGCAAGCTGTGGGAGGGAGACATAGCCGCCAAGTGGCAGCAGTGAGATGCGGAAGTCGGTGCCGCGCCATTTCCAGCCGAAGAGGCGCGGACCGAAGCCGATGGAAAAGCGGTCGGCAATTAAGCCGCGCTTTTTAGCGGCGATAAAGTGGCCAAGCTCGTGAATGAAAATAGAGAAGCTCAACGCGAGGAGCGCAATGGCGATGTAGAAGATATTGAGTAGCATGACAGAGTGTGGAGCCCAGGGGCTGAAACCTGAATGGTAAAAGTGAGAGCTGAAAGTTGAGACTGGAGGGTTGGTACGCGTTATTTTGATTTAAAGTCGCGGGCGACTTGTCGGGAGCGGAGGTCGATCTCCATTAGTGCTTCGAGGTTGGCAGCAGAGGCAGGGTTGATGTGACTGAGTGTTTGCTCGATCACGCGTGGGATGTCGAGGTATGCGAGTTCGTGGTCGAGGAAGCGCTCGACGGCGATTTCGTTGGCCGCATTGAAAATCGCGGGTCCGCTGCCGCCGGTGCGCATCGCATCGTAGGCTAGTTGTAAGCAGGGGAAGCGAGCTAAGTCGGGTGCTTTAAAATCGAGTTGAAAGGTTTTACTAAAATCCATGCTAGCGTCCACCCCTGGTGCGCGGTCGGGGTAGAGAAGGCAGTGCTGTATGGCAAAGGTCATGGAAGGTGGACTGAGCTGTGCGAGTATCGAGCCGTCGACAAATTGTGCGAAGGAGTGGACGATGCTCTGTGGATGAATGACCACCTCGAGGCGATCAGGTTCCAAGCCGAACAGCCAGTGTGCTTCGATTAGTTCGAGGCCTTTATTGGCCATCGTTGCCGAGTCGACGGTGATCTTTGGACCCATCGACCAGTTGGGATGCTGGGTGGCATCGGCTGGAGTAACGCTGGCGAGTCGCTCGATTGGTGCGTCGCGGAATTGTCCACCAGATGCCGTGAGAATAAGTTTATCGAGATGCTGTTGTGGGTGGCCCTCGAGGCATTGAAAGATGGCGTTGTGCTCGCTGTCGGTCGGGAGTAGGCGTACACCTTTGCGCTTGGCTGCTTCGATCACGAAGGCTCCACCGAGGACGAGGAGCTCCTTGTTAGCGAGGGCAATGTCCTTGCCTGCTTCGATGGCTGCGAGGGTCGGCTTGAGCCCACAAGCTCCAACCACGGCGACCAGTACGATGTCGGCTTCGGCTAAAGTCGATATTTCGAGCAAGCCAGCATCACCGCAACCGAGTTGAGTGTTGGTGGGAAAGTGCTTGGCAGCTTTGGCTTCAGCGTAAGCAGATTCGCTGGAGAGCGTGGCATGCGGCACGTGAAATTCGTGACAAATCGCAGCGAGCTCGGTATGGCTGGAGTGCGCGGCGACGCCTATTAGTTCCAGTCGATCTGTATGTTCGCGCAGGACGCGTAGAGTGCTAGTGCCGATTGAACCAGTCGCGCCGAGTAGCACGACTTTTTTTTTCGCGGTTTCGGCCATTTAGAAGATGAAGTGTTTGAACATCAAATACCCGAGCGGTGCAGTTAGTAACAGGCTGTCAGTCAGATCAAAAATACCGCCGATGCCAGGGATGATGTTGCCTGAGTCTTTGACGTCGGCTTGTCTTTTGAAGGCGGACTCGACTAGATCGGATGCGATCGAGGCGATGCCGATTGGGATCGCCATCAATGCAGAACGCCACCAAGTGAAACCTTCGGGGGCATAGGCACTAAAGATGCCCAAAATGAAAAGTCCAATAAGCATGGCGAAAACAATGCCGCCAGCAGCGCCTTCGAAGGTCTTTTTTGGGCTGATCACAGACAGAGGCGTTTTACCAATTTGCATACCAACGAGTAGTCCGCCGACATCAGTGCATTTAGCCACCGCGACGATCCAGATCGTGAGGAAAATACTGGTGGCGTCGGTGAAACCGTGGAACTCAGCCATCTTCACTACTTTCACGAAAAAATGGAGCATGAAGGGCACGTAGAGGAGCCCGAAAAGCGTCGGCATAAAGCTGCGTAGGCGGCCTGCTTGCAGGTCTTTAATAATAATCGTCAGCGCGAGAATTAGAAAACAGAGGATGAAAATATCGGTGCCGGCATCGACTCCGCCGAGGTAATAGGAGCCTAACATGATGATGGGGCCGCAAGTAAGTCCGAGCGACTTGATCGGTTTGAGCCCCATTTTATCAAACAGTTGGTAGAGCTCCAGTTGCGTAAAAAACGCCAGACCTGCGAGTAGCCAGACGCCTGCGTCGATACCGAAAATAAGTAGTGAGACTGTAACGATCAACCAGAGGATCGTGAAGCTGAAGATTCGTTGCTTCATAAAAAAAATAGTGAGAGTGGAAGTGAGGGTGTAAGTGAGAGTGGCGAAGCGCGAGTCGCGCGTAGATGGTCTGTGAGGTTTGCCGAGCTGGCCCCGCAGGGGTGACTGAACTGGGTGCCCTTTGGGCAAGTGAAGAAACAAATTGAAATTAGCTATTTTGCAATTGTTCGGCAGTTTTACCGTAGCGTCGATCGCGTGATGCGTAGTCAGCGAGTGCAGCTTTAAAATGTGATTCGTCTAAGTCTGGCCATAGCACGGAAGTGAAGTAGATCTCGGCGTAGGCGGCTTGCAATAATAAGAAGTTGCTCAGCCTCGCTTCACCTGAGGTGCGTATCACTAGATCGGGGTCGGGCAGGTCGTTGGTGTAGAGATATGGGCGCAAGCTGTCGTAGTCGAGTGTGTTGGGATCGACTGTGCCAGCCTGTGCCGCCTGCGCGAAGGCTTTCACGGCGTCGACCACTTCAGTGCGTGAGCCATAGTTGAGCGCGAGCGCGAGGGTGTGTTCGGTAAATTGAGCGGTGGCGGCTTCGGACTCGCGCAGCCGGTGTTGAATGTGTTCAGGGAGTTCCTGATAACGGCCGACCACGCGGAGGCGGATTTTACGCTTAATTAGTTCGGGCAGTTGATCGGTAAGAAACCGATCCAGCAGGCTCATAAGCGCATTGACTTCGGCTTTTGGG
>JABJQI010000047.1 GCA_018663485.1 Opitutia bacterium | reverse complement strand
CCCGTTGATCGCAATGTTCAGAAAGATATAGCCCGCGCTGATGATGACTAGATAGGTCGCCAAGCGCAACGCTCCTGAAATGGTGGCTTCGAGCGTTCCTTGAGTGGAGCGGCGTTTGGCGAAGATGTGTTGCTTTGTAGGTGAGTCCATTCGGAATGCGGTTCGCGGGTATGCTGCTTAGTCGCCCAGTTTACTGTATTTTTTGACGACCCACTGGGCGCCGTAATTGATCAATAGCGACGCAAAAAATAGGACGATGCCGACCATGAAAAGTGCGCGGTAATGAAGGCTGCCGTGCACGACTTCGCCCATCTCTTGGGCAATGATTCCGGTCATAGTGTGGACCGGCTCGAAAAATACGCCAGCGCCGCTGGTGAAGTCGGGGATCTTGATGCGATTGCCGGCGCACAGTAACACCACCATGGTCTCGCCGATTACGCGGCCGAAGCCAAGCATGGTGGCTGAGATGATGCCGGAAAGTGCGGTGGGCACGATCACGCGCATGGTTGTTTGAAGGCGGGTGGCGCCCATCGCATAGGAGGCTTCTTTGAAGTGACGGGGAACGTTATTTATTGCGTCCTCGGCCAGTGTGAAAATCGTGGGTATGGCCATCAGTGCAAGCAAGCAACCTGCGGTGAAGGCGTTGAGGCGTTCTTGTACGGGGAAGAAGGGCACCCATGCGAGTGCATCTATTTGTGAGAGTAGACGAATCGCCTCGCCGAACACGACCACGCCAAAAAAACCGATCACGACGGATGGAATGGCGGAGATGAATTCGATGTAGGGCTTGATGAAGTTGCGCTCAGTGGAACCTGCGATTTGATTGACGTAAATGGCGGCGCCGACTCCGAAAGGAACTGCGAAAAAGAGCGCGATGGATGAGATGAGTAGCGACCCAGTGAGCAGGGGCAGTAATCCATACCAGTCTTGCTGGTCGCTGGCGGTGACCCAGTTTTCCCCTGTCAGGAAGGCCCCTAGAGCGCGCCAGTTCGAGATCGGCTCGTGTTGATCCCAGTCGGCTAGCTTGGTGCGGTGTGCTGGGATTTGACTGAGATATAATGTGTTGAGCGCTTTGAATGTTTCAATGCGTTTGTTGAGTGCCGCACTGCTGAAGTCGATGCCGTCGGCCTTGGCCAGAACCTTGTTTATTGAGAGGTCGAGATCCGTGAGGATGTGGGCATAGCGTTCTTGCTCGTCAGTAACATGGAGGATGGCGGCATCGAAATCGACGGGCTGAATGCTCTCGAATAGCGCGGCATGCTCGGCATTCAACAGTTCGAGATAGCGCGCGCGCGCTTCGCTGTTGAGTGTGGTATTGCCTTGGATGGATTCGGCGAACTCGGTTTGATCGGAGTTGCGCAGTAGGAATCTGAACTTAGCGAAGTCTTCCTGGTTTGGTTGGTAGCCAGCGTTCTTAATATTTGTGATCCGAGTGCTGTAGTGATTGAGCGTTTCAGTGAGATTCTGATTGGTGGTGTGCTGGTCGCGACTCTCAATGGCGACGTCCATTTTCTGTTTAACAAATTGACGCAGGTCGGAGCCGACTCGCATGTAGCCGAGGAATAGGCCTTTGGCCTCTGGGCTGAATACTTTTTTAGAAATCTCTGCCTGAGTGAGTCCGTCTGCTTTGAGGCCATTGATCCACTCGGCTTTGATGTCGTTGAGGTAGCGGGTAAGCTCGGTATAGTCGTCACGTTGCTCTTTGAGAATGTCGACATACTCTAAGCCTGACTGACGATAATCTTGTAGACTTTTGTGGTAGAGGCCGATGAAGCCTGCGCCTTCTTTAAATAAGAAGAGGGTGATCAGCGCGAGCACGACGATGGCGACCATGGCATTGCTGCCAAAGAACAGCTTAATGATACTGTCTGAGTCTTTACCCAGAAACAGGGCCCGACGCTTGCTGAATGCGGGCTTTGGATTTTGTGAGTTGTTTGAGGAAGCTGCCATGTAAAGTTTGTAAAATAAAAATGGAAGCTATGATGCCAAGGTTAGAAAAGGCGACTTTTGTAACAATTGTGTGACGGTGATAAACCCAAGACGGGCCGCTGCTAGATGCAGCGGCCCGACGAATTGTTAAAGGGTGAATGCTATACTAGTTGATCGAGAGGAAGTGCACGCGCTCGACGATCTTTTGGCCTTCTGCGCTGAGGCTGAAATCGATGAACTCCTGAGCGATCGGGCTCAGTGGTTTACTGCCGTTGGTCAGGTAGTAGAGCGGGCGAGCCAGCGGG
>JABJQI010000060.1 GCA_018663485.1 Opitutia bacterium | reverse complement strand
CCCGCATTTGACATTGAAGCGGTCGATACCACCGGAGCCGGTGATGCCTTTCACGGCGCATTTGCGCTCGGAATCGCCGAAGGGCTCAAAACCAAGCAGAACATGCGCCGTGCCTGCGCCACTGGTGCACTCACTTGCCTCAAAGCCGGCGCCCGCAGCGCAATTCCGACGCGCAAAGCCGTTGACGCGCTGTGTCAGTAAGGTACGCAGGTGCGTTTATTATGCCCTTGGGTGCCCGCACCGCACTCGATTGCACTGCACACAGACATTTCACAGGATGCGTTGCGGGACGCGCCTGCGCGACCTCTCTGTGATCTGAGCAAATCACTCAATCTGACTCGTAATCTTATTCTTAATCCCCTCACAGCTGATTAGGAATAAAATTACGTGTATGATTATGATCTACCCTCCATAAAAAATCAGATTCAAGGTTCGACGTTCGGCGTTTGATGCTGAACGTTCTTTAAATGCCCAAGACGCTCTATCTTCTCGATGGTATGGCCCTCGCCTACCGCGCACACTTTGCCCTGATCCGTAGCCCGATTTATACCTCCAAAGGCTTCAACTCGTCGGCTATCTTTGGATTCACCGGCACCCTGATCGAGCTGATCACCAAGAAGCAACCCAGCCACCTCGCGGTGGTCTTTGATACTTCAGCACCAACCGCACGCCACATTCTGCACCCAGAATACAAGGCACAACGCGAAGCCATGCCGGAAGACCTCGCCGCTGCGATGCCACACCTTAGCCGTGTCGCCGAAGCGTTCGGGATTCCTGTACTCAAGATGGATGGCTACGAAGCCGACGACATTATTGGCACCCTCGCTCACCGTGCTGAGGCCGATGGATTTGACGAAGTCTTCATGGTCACTCCTGATAAAGACTTTGGCCAACTTGTGACCGAAAAGATCAAAATGTATCGCCCCTCCCGCCAAGGTGACGGCGCAGAAATTCTAGGTATCGAGGAGATCAAAGCGAAGTGGGACATCATTCGCGTCGATCAAGTCATTGATATGCTCGGCCTCTGTGGCGACGTCTCCGACAACATCCCCGGCGTGCCAGGCATCGGCCCCAAGACCGCAGCCAAGCTCCTCGCGGCCTACGACAACGTTGACAACATCATCGCCCACGTCGACGAACTCAAAGGCAAGCAACAAGAACGCGTGCGCGACAATGCCGAACAGGCCCGCCTCTCCAAGACCCTCGCCACGATCCAACTGGATGTCCCAATTGATGCCGATTGGGATAACCTCCGCCTCGACGCGCCGAGCCAGGACAAGCTGGTGCCTTTGTTTGCCGAATTTGAATTCCGCACCCTAGCCAAACGCATTTTCGGCAGCGATTTCACCATCCAAGAAGCCAGCTCCGAGCTGGTGCTGATGAGTGAGGACGACGAGAAGACACAGAGCAAGCAACCCGCCGCTGACAGTTCTGGCGATCTACAACTTGATCTACTTCCAGCAGTCACCTACACGACTTTTACAGATACAAAGACCGATTACCGCATCGCCGATTCCGCTGACACGCTCCAGCAATTGACCGACGAGCTCCGCAGCGCCGGCAGCTTCGCGTTCGACACCGAAACCACAGGGCTCAATCCACGCAGTGTCGACCTAGTCGGCATCTCATTTTCGACCGCAGCGCAAAGCGGCTGGTTCGTGCCCGTCTCCAAAGATAACTCCGCCGCAGTGTTCGACGTCTTGCGCCCCGTATTTAGAGACGGTAGCCTCGCTAAAATCGGCCACAATTTAAAGTTCGACCTATCGATTCTAGCCGAACAAGGCATCGACGTCGCTGGCCATTGCTACGACACCATGCTGGCACACGCGCTGATCGACCCAGAGCAGCGGCACAATCTCGATACGTTGTCGGAAGATTTCCTACAATACACCACGATTCGTTTCAGCGAACTCGTGCCTGATGTAAAGAAGGGTCAGCCAATCGACTACTCGTCAGTCAAACCTCAAGCACTTGCGGATTACGCGATCGAAGATGCCGACGTGACACTGCAGCTATGGGAACTATTTAAGACCAAACTCGAAGAGAGCGGCCAAGCCAAAGTCTTTTACGAAATTGAAACACCCCTGCTCCCCGTTCTCGTCGCGATGGAGCGTGAAGGCATTTTAATGAACGAATCGACGCTGGCCGAAACTGGTAAGTCGCTCGAAGGCCACATCGAAACGCTGCGCGATTCGATCAACGCCGCCGCTGGACACGAGTTCAACCTCAACTCCCCTAAACAACTCGGTGAAATCTTATTCGACGAACTCAAGCTGGTCGAAAAACCAAAGAAGACCAAAACCGGTCAATACGCGACCAACGAACAAGTACTCTCCTCGCTCGCACCAAAGCACCCGATCGTCGCCGACATTCTCGAATACCGCCAACTGACCAAGCTCAAGAGCACCTACATCGACGCGTTGCCGAATTCAATCGATCCAGTCAGCGGTCGCGTGCATACCAACTACGGGCAGGTGCAAACATCAACAGGTCGTCTCTCTTCAAACGATCCCAACCTGCAAAACATTCCGGTGCGCAGCGTGCAGGGTCGCGAGATTCGCAAAGCCTTTATCGCTCGCCCAGGATGGAAACTGCTCTCGGCCGACTACTCGCAAATCGAGCTACGCATTCTCGCTGCACTGACCGAAGACGCAGGCCTGCTCAACGCCTTCCGTGAAGGCCGCGACATTCACGCCGCCACCGCTGCGAAAATCTTTGAGGTTGAACTCGACGAGGTCTCACGTGAGCAACGCAGCACTGCGAAGATGGTCAACTTCGGCATCCCTTACGGCATTTCCGCCTTCGGCCTGGCGCAACGCCTCGGCACCGTCTCGCGCACTGAAGCGCAGGAGATCATCAACAACTACTTCGCACAGTTCCCTGGCATCCCGGGCTACATGTTGCGCATGCAAGAGCGCGCCAAAGCCAAAGGCTACGTCGAAACCATCACGGGGCGGCGGCGCTATCTGCAGGATATTAATTCCAGAAATGGCACCATCCGTGCCGCAGCCGAGCGCAATGCGATCAACATGCCGATCCAAGGCACCGCCGCCGACATGATTAAAATCGCCATGGTGAACGTGCAAAACGCATTGGTCGCGCAGAGTCTCAATACCCGTATGCTGCTGCAGGTGCATGACGAATTGATCTTCGACCTCGATCCGAGCGAAGAAGTCGCTGTGCGCGCCCTCGTCACCGAAGGCATGAAAAAAGCTCTCGACTTAAAGTGCCCGATCGAAATCGACATCGGCCTCGGCGATAACTGGCTGGAAGCCCACTAAAACCGAGTGCCAAAGGCGACCGATAGAAGACGAAATACCCCTGCCCCGTTCATTCGCCTCTCGTACAAGTGATGATGGACAGGGATGTCCTGCCTCCTAAGTAAAATTAAATTCAGGGCCAGCTAGCCAATAGCGCATATTTAGCTTTTCTTTCTAAAAAGAAAGGATGCTATCTGAGCAGTGAAACTATCAATTTTATCCTGCGCGCCTAAATGCTATTCCACTCTGCGCCTGATTGAGGCAGCCAAAGTACGGAATCATTCCGTTAAAGTCCTAAATACCACGCGGTTGACGCTCGAACTCGCTCATGGCGAACCAGACCTTTATTATCGTGGCTCGCAGATTGATACGCCCGACGCCATCCTACCACGAATAGGCACCTCGCTGACGCGCTATGGCACCGCAGTGGTTCGCCAATTCGAGCAAATGGATATCTACACTCCAAACACGTCCGCTGGCATCAGTAATTCACGTGATAAGTTAAGAAGTTTACAGATCCTCTCACGCCACGATATCGGCATCCCGCGGACTGCTTACGTTCACGACAAGCGAGACGTGCAAGAAGCATTGGAGCGCGTCGGCGGTGCGCCCGTAATTATTAAACTACTTGAAGGCACTCAAGGTGTTGGCGTAATTCTCGCAGATAAGCCGGAAATCGCGAAGGCGATCGTAGAGACCTTACACAGCACGAACCAGCAAGTCTTGCTGCAAAAATTCGTTGCCGAAAGTAAAGGTAAGGACGTTCGTGCATTTGTCATCGGCGATCGTGTGGTCGCAGCGATTCGTCGCACCGCCCAGGGCCAGGAGTTTCGCAGTAATGTCCACCGAGGCGGTAAAGCAGAAGCCATTGATCTAGATCCCGCTTACGCAGAGGCGGCAGTACGGGCCGCTCAGATCATGGGCCTACGCGTCTGTGGCGTTGACATGCTCGAAGGAGCTATGGGCCCGCAAGTGATGGAAGTTAACTCGTCACCTGGCTTCGAAGGAATCGAGTGTGCCACTGGCCTAGATATCGCTGGCGCGGTGATCGACTACATCGCAGATCAAGTAAAATTTCCTGAAATTGATATTCGCCAACGTCTCACAGTGAGCCGCGGTTATGGCGTCGCAGACATCAACATCCCCGAAAGTAGTAAATTCGTTGGCATGACAATCGAAGCAACTGGCTTGCGGCAGCAAGATGTAGTGGTACTCACGTTGCGACGTGGGCGTTCGGTTATTTCAAACCCTAAAGGCACTCGCGTGCTAGAAGCGGATGACTCTCTGCTCTGCTATGGTCGCTCCGATCACATGAAAGAGCTGATTCCCGACCATCCAAAAAAGCGCCGTAAGCTAAAGCCACTGCCAACTACACCAATTACCGAAAGACACACATCATGAGCCTCGATGTCGGAGTTTGGGGCACTCAGGAAATTGCCCTTGGTCAACGCAAGCGCTTACAACTCCAAGTGGGTAAGAGCTTTAGCGGTGCCAACATCAACCTACCGCTGATGGTTTGGCGGGCCGCCGAGCCTGGCCCCGTACTGGGAATTACTGGCGCACTGCATGGCGATGAGATCAACGGAACTGGTGCCATTCGTGGCATTATTCAAGAACCACCTTTTGAGTTAAAGCGTGGTACATTAATACTCGTGCCAGTGTTGAACATCATGGGCTTTGAGCGGCACAGTCGCTACAGCCCCGATCGGCGTGATCTAAACCGATGCTTCCCCGGTAGCGCGGCTGGTAGCTTAAGCGCACGCTTGGCGAAGTTGATCTTTAGCGAAGTGGTCGCTCGCTGCGATTACATCGTCGATTTACATACCGCAGCAGTACGACGCACAAACTTCCCAAACGTGCGTGCCGACTGTGACAATGCCGATTGCGAGCGCCTTGCGAAAGCCTTCGGCTGCGAAGTGATCGTCAATGGTACTGGCCCTGACTGTTCGCTGCGTAAGGAATCGGTGAAAGCGGGTTGTCCGACCATCGTGCTCGAAGCAGGCGAAGTATGGAAAGTCGAACCAGCGGTTCAGGATTTAACAACTCGCGGCATCGTCAATGTCTTACACGAACTAGAGATGACCGACAGCGATGCCTACGTAGCACCGCCCCATCAAGTGGTGGTTAAGGAAACACGTTGGATTCGTTCGGAAACAGGCGGCTTCCTACACTTCCACGTCGCTCCCGGCGAAGCAGTCGTCAAAGGTCAAGCAGTGGCCAGCAGCACGAGTTTACTAGGTATGGAAAAAGAAGTCATTCGCAGTCCACACGATGGCATCGTGATGGGCATGACGACTATGCCCGCAGTGGGCCCCGGCGATCCAGTCGTGCACATTGCGCTCCACAACACGAAGCATTCGCAGCGCAAGATGGAGGCAAGCATCGACGGTCTGGAAGCAGGCACTATTGAGACGGACATTCGCTCTCAGCTGGCAACCAACATAACGGTAACTGAATTAGAAGACGACGCATGAAATCGAAAACAACTATTGGCTGGCGCGAATGGGTCGAATTACCCGACTGGGGCCTTCGCATACGTGCCAAAGCAGACACTGGCGCAAAGAGCAGTGCAATTGATTGCGGCGAGATCATCGAGTTACCCGGCGAACGCGTGCGCTTCACCGTGCGCTTAGATCGTAAACAAAAGCGACTTCTTACACTCGAAGAGCCGATACAATTGCGCAAGCGCGTCCGCAGTAGCGCGGGGCAAGGCCACGATCGCATTTTTGTGGAAACAACCTTACGCTTGGGTCATGTCGAGCAACGGATATTAGTCAATCTAGTGTGCCGCAAAAATATGATTCATCGCATGCTGCTGGGTCGCGAAACATTAAGCGGCCCATTCCTAGTAGATTCTTCGGTCGATCATTGGGTAACGCCCAACAAGCCAGCTCAAATCGATTCGTCTGTTTGAAAAAACGCATTAGTGAGAGCACCATTAAAGACATGGTAGATATTTATCTAAGAATCAATCGACACTTTGTATGAAACAGTTTTGGCTCAAAATTATTAAGCCCAAAGCCCATTTGGCTAAATGGTTGATGTTCATTCTCCTTGCGATGGTGGTAGCACTCGGAGCAAGCGGCTATTTTGAAGTAATCAAATCGTATACTGATACCGACAAGCTATCGTTCAAGATAGCCGAGCATGAGTTCAGTTTATATGGGGTCTTTAAGTCAACATTGATACTCGTGCTGCTGTTCTGGTCCGCAGCCATTATCTCCGACCTTGTAGATGTGCGCATCAATCAGCTTAGTCGAATGCGCGCGGCAAATCGAGCTTTGGCGATGAAGGCTTCGCAAATCGCGATCTACTTCATTTCGTTCTTATTGGCGTTGGACATGCTTGGTATTGACCTCACCACACTAAAAATTTTCAGTGGGGCCTTGGGCATAGGTTTAGGTTTTGGCTTACAAAAAATCGCGTCTAATTTTATCAGTGGAATTATATTACTGATGGAAAAATCGGTGGAGCAAGATGACTTAGTCGAGATGGGAGATGGCACGACTGGCTTCATCCGCAGATCGAGTGCACGCTTCACGGTAATTGAGACCTTTGATGGTAAAGAAGTGATGGTTCCGAATGAAGATTTCATTACCAACCGAGTGGTCAACTGGACCTACAGTGACACTAAAGGACGGATCGAAATACCGATCGGTGTCGCGTATGGATCAGATATTCAGAAAGCACATGACCTCATTCTAGAAGCTGCAACTGAGAACCCACTTTGCATTTCAGACCCCGCACCTTTTTGTTACTTAAGAAATTTTGGCGATAGTTCGGTTGATTTCATCCTTCATCTTTGGATTGCAGATGTCACTGGAGGGCGTTGGAAAACGCAAAGCCAAGTCATGTTTGAAATCTGGCGTAAATTTAAAGCAAATGAGATTGAGATTCCATTTCCCCAGCGCGATCTACACCTGAAAAGCTCCGACGTAAGTATTACCTCAAACCATGAATCATAATCCAGGCATCCTACTCGCACATCAAATAGACAACACTGGCCAAGGCGTCGCATTGACCGACGATGCGATTACAAAGTGCATACTAGCGGAAGATACATTAGCTTGGGTGCACCTCGATGTAAATGCCCCTGGGAGTCGGGAATGGTTGGAGCAGGAACTAATTTATCTAGATCCAATCATTTTGGATGCGTTGCTTGCAGAGGAAACACGTCCCCGAATATTAGAATTCGAGCAAGGCATGTTGCTAATTCTGCGCGGGATTAATCTCAATAAAAATGCTGAACCAGAGGACATGGTTTCGCTTCGCATCTGGATCGATCAATCGCGAATCATTACGCTGCAACGTCGACCTCTCAAAGCAATCACTGACATCTACGAATGCTTAAAATCAGGCCGAGGACCGAAAACCTCCGGTGAATTTATTACCACATTGAGTGCACGACTGTTTGAGCGAATGGAGCCTATTTTCTCAGACTTGGATGATCGATTGGATGTTACCGAAGAGCAAGTCATGGAGGATCCTGATGCAGAGAATCGTGCTGAGATTACCTCGATCCGCAAAGAGACGATTATGTATCGGCGTTATATTGCTCCGCAACGCGATGTCATCGCGCATCTGCGCACTTCCGAGCAAGCGTGGTTGAGTCAGATGGACAAGCGTCACTTACAGGAGTCGCTCGATCACGTAATCCGTTATATCGAAGACTTGGATACGATGCGTGAACGCGCCCAGATCATCAAAGACGAACTGACAAATGCGTTATCTGACAAGATGAATAAGAATATGTATATGCTGTCAGTCATCGCAGCCATCTTTCTACCTCTGGGCTTCCTAACCGGCCTACTCGGCATCAATGTCGGCGGCATCCCTGGCTCAGACAACGGCTATGCCTTTTACCTGTTCTGCGCCATACTCGTAGGCATCATCTCATTGCAGATTCTGCTCTTCAAAAAGCTAAAGTGGTTTTAATCCTTAAACCAGAGCACTGCAAGCCATGCGCTTAATCGATCAATCAAGAATCGAAATCTGATTCACTCTGAGTCGCATTAGCCAGCTCAAATAGGCAGACAAATGGCGTCTTAAAACCAGCCCACGAAATTAGTTACTCCACCACCACGTCCACTTCAGCAATCCATTGTGCACGTATCGCCTCATCCACTAGCGCTACTGCGAAGCCATTCTTGGCAATCTGCGCGAGCTCGACATGGCTGAACTTTAGGCCAGCACTCAATGCCGCATACTCATCTTCGACATTGTTACCAAAGGAAAAAGGGTCATCCGTGCTAATCGTGCAGCGCACGCCACGGTCCACCAACTGACGGATCGGATGCGCTTCGAGCTCCTGCACCACATTGAGCTTCACGTTGCTGATCGGGCAGACATCAAAGGTCGTGCCACTCTCAATTGCTAAGTCCACCACGGAATCGTCCTCGATCGCACGCACGCCATGTTGGATACGACGTACGCCTAGGACTTCAATCGCTTCACGAACATTGGAGGCCGGACCAAATTCACCGGCATGCGCCTTCATCTCCAACCCCGCATCCCGCGCCCTGGCCCACAGCTTGGGCGTCCACTCTTCCAAAGGTAAATATTCAACCCCGTGCAGGTCGAGTCCCGCTAGACCGCCCCAATGCACACATTCCTCCAGCACGGGAGCCAACACCTCGTTGTAAGAATTACGCGCCATGCCCATGAATACCCGCACTTCCATCCCGGCAGGCACCGCACTACGAATCGCCGCCAAGATTTCCGGCCCCGGAATATCAATGAATTGAATCATGCCGGCATGAAACGAAGTTTCCACATAACGCACATTATGCGCAAGTTGCCCTTCGAAAATCACTTTAGCCGCTTCGTAATAGCGCTCCGGCGTAGTGAACCACTGCATCGCATGCTCGATCAAGTGATGCTCAAAATCCTCAAAGCACTGCCACCTGAAATCCTGCGCCCAACACGCCTGAGGCTCGCTAAACTGCTCGGGGTCAAGCTGCTGCAACAGTTGATGCGGTAACGCTCCTTCAATGTGTAAGTGCGTTTCAGTTTTGGGAAGACGCCGAATGAAGTCAGCAGTCTTTGGCGGAATCGGAGGATGCATATTAAAAGGAGTTAGTAGATAGAAGTTAGGTATTCTTATTCAGCGACTTAAGAAACGCGATAAAGTCGCCATTTGGCTTCGCCCTTCGGTTGAGTGTCGCTGTGCTCGGAAGGCGACGTTCGTCTCAGTTGTAAATAGACTGACCATCTGGGACTAACTTCTGACTCCTATCTTCTAACTACTCTTTTTAGGATTACCCATTGAGCAAGTAATCTGGGTTAAGCGTCTTGAGCGCTTCTTTTACGAACAAGCCGTCTTTACGGATCAGCTCGCCATCAAACCAGATTTCACCGCCACCATACTCTGGGCGTTGGATCTGCACCATGTCCCAGTGCACTTGTGAGCGGTTACCGTTGTCCGCCTCTTCATACGCTTGACCTGGCGTGAAGTGGAAAGAGCCCGCGATCTTTTCATCAAACAGAATATCACGCATCGGCTCGAGAATGTGTGGATTAAAACCAATCGCAAACTCGCCGATATAGCGCGCACCAACATCCGAATCAAGGATCTCATTCAAGCGCTCTGCATTGCTGCCGTCTGCGTGCACAATCTTACCATTTTTAAATTTCAAGTGGATCCGATCGAAGGAGACACCTTGATAAATCGTCGGCGCATTATAAGTAATTTCGCCTTCGACCGAATCCTTAACCGGGCAAGAGAAGACCTCACCATCCGGGATATTGTGCGAGCCACCACAAGCGACAGCACCGATGCCCTTGATCGAGAAACGCAGATCGGTATCTGGCCCCTTGAGATGCACTTGATCAGTATTGGCCATCAGCGTCTCTAGACTCTGCATCCCCTTCACCATACGTGAGTAGTCCTGAGTGCAGACACGGAAGAAAAAGTCTTCAAAGCTTTCTGTGCTCATCATCGCTTGTTGCGCCATTGCAGGAGTTGGCCAACGAAGAATCACCCACTTCGTTTTATTCACGCGGTAGTCGAGCACTGCCTTCATCGCCTTCATCACGCGCGATACTTTGGCAGGATCCACATCCGACATCTCAAAAATATTATCCGATCCACGCACCGCGATATAGGCGTCCATCTGCTGCATGCGGGCCAACTCCCAAGTCGCCTGCGTCTCATACTGCTCTACATCGATATCGTTGACCAGCTCACGGCTGATACGCGCATCCTGTAAATTCACAAACGGAATGGCCCCGAGCTCGCGTGCAGCGCGCACCAACGCGACCACCATCGCCTGTGGGATATCAAACGCATCAATCAGCACACGCTCTCCTTTTTGCAGATTCGTCGAGAATCCAGTCAACACCTTCGCTAATTTCGAATAATTCGGTTCCATCCGAAAATGCTCACGAATTCAGGCCGAAGGTCAACAGCCACCCGTAATATTCAGCAATAATTCGAGAATGGGCCAGCTAGGGATGGAAACCGGCAGGTATGGCAGTCTGGAGGAGATTCATTAGAAGTAAAATTAACAGGGATGACCTCCGTGTCGTCCGCATTGCCCCTGAGCTTATCTAACTACGGCTCGCACGGAGGCGAACCCTCCCTGTTGCAACAAAAAGGTTCAACGTCGACAGAGGCTTAGGCATGTTCTGCGAAGCTCAGAGAGCGTAGCGGGGAGAGCGTACCAAGGAGGCACTGCTACAACTAAGCAAGAGGTGGAGGCCAGCAGTCGACAACAACCACTGCTCTGCCCAGCATCGCTAAGGATTAAAGGATCGGATCACCCTTTGGCTGCTCTGGTGTTTTCCCACCGATCCAAAACACCGATGTGCCAAACCAAACTAGCGTCGAGATCAACAATCCCTGTTTCATCGTTGCCAATGTGATTTGCTCAACGAAGAACGCGAGCGGAAGAATAAAAGTCACCGCAATCGATAACAGTCCGATCCATTTACAGATATTTTTCATACGCTCTCTCCTTTCTTGACTGATGACTGTAGTGTTCCTCTCAAACGACTAAAGACGAGGAACAAGACACCGCATGCAAGCCATGCGGGTAAAACGAAATACCAAGTGGTCACGCCTTGCGCGAAAATAAAATAGAGCGAGACAGTCACCGGAATCAGCCACGCGAATAAAACCGATTTATTGACACCGCACCCACTCGCTTCGGCGTGAAAAGGGGTGACTCCGATGCGTTTGCTCAAATACCAATCGGCGAAGATCACCGCGCCCATAGGTGCGAGAATCGTGCCATATAAACCGACAAAACCGAGTAACTTAAATGCAAAGGCTGGAAAAATCGCGGCAGTGGTCGCAACACCCCCCGCAAGTAAGGTCATACTCAAGCGACTCGTGCCAGGCAGCATTGCCTGAAACGCCAAACCTGCGCGATAGATCGTGGGGTTGGCAGTCGTCCAACCAGCAACCACCACACAGATGATACCTGCGATACCAACAACGTTAAAAGCCATGGGGCCGGGAACTGGATCGGCACTTTGAGTCAACTTAATCTGCGCCGCCAACATCAACGCTGCGGCTATCCAAGCCATATAGTGCCCGACATACATACCACCTGCTGTGGCCCAACCACTGGAGGCCTTTTTAGCATAACGAAACACCGAAAGGTCCGACATGCCGACGTGCATCGCGGCATTACAAAACCATGCAAATAAAACAACTTCGAGGAATCCCATCGACGTAGTCACCTCGCCCCCTTGCGCAAAGCTGATCGACTCCGTCCAGATGGCATTTAGCCCAGCCCAGGAATCGACGCCTAATTGCTTGAGCGCAACGATCCCACAGCCCAAGAAAACCAGCACCATCCATGGGGCTGCAATATTCGCAAAACGACTCACCGCATTATAACCAAAACTGGCGACTACCGAAATCACTACCCCCACAGCCACCACAATCATAATAAAGGAAGCACTGTTGGGATAAATCGCATCAAAGGCTGGCATTTCCAAATTGAACGGAATCCCCACTGCTGTGGCGGACACGGTAATCATCGCGCCAGCGAGGAAACAGAAGAGCACGCCATTCGCCAAATTGTAAACCTTAACCAATTTCTTACCGGCGATTTTCTCTAAGTGGCAATACAGGGTTAAACGTGCTTTCGTGGCAATCGGCGCACAAACAAATCGCCAGCTCACCACCGCTAAGAAATTCCCCAGCAACAAGCCCCAGAAGATGTTCTGCAAACTCACTCCAGCAAGTAGAAAGAGCGGTCCGATCATGAACTCCGTGCCTGCGGCATGTTCACCGGCATACATGCCCCAAAAAGCTTTAGAGCCTTTTTGCGCGCGTTCAGGAACGGGGGTCGATTCAAACTCCTCAATAACAGGAGACTCGATGGGTTTAGATTTTTGGGGCATAGTTTAAGTAGTAATTAAATAAAATGACATAGATATAGAAAGAATAATGCTTCACTAACGAGACAGAAATCTCAGATCCTAAACTTTAATATACCTAACATATAAACTGAAAGTGTACTTTAATTCGCTCCTCAATGAAGCAGAAAAAATGATTGGTGTCTCGAAAGCGAAAGAATTGGTTGGTCTTATGAACGGCCGGAAAGAACGGATGCTTCGTAGCCCTTGACTTCATCAAGCAGCGACAACTCGCCGGGTACTTCGTTACGCTTACAGAACTCCTCCCACACGACACTCCAAGGTAATGCCTTGGCCTGCTCTAGAAGCGCTAAACGTGTGGTATAATCGCCAGCAAGTTCGGCGACACGCAATTGCTCGCGCGGTTCCAGCAATGCTAACAAGAGCGACTTCTGAGCCGCACGTGTGCCAATTGCCCATGCGCCAATACGATTAATCGAGGCATCGAAGAAATCCAGTCCGATATGCGTGCGTGGCAACACATCGCAACGCACCAACTCCTGCATAATATTTTGAGTCTGATCATCAAAGAGCACCACGTGATCACTATCCCAACGCACACCCCGAGAGACGTGTAGCAACAGCTCAGGCACATACATCATGACAGATGAAATCTTATCGGCGATCCCCTCGGTCGGGTGGAAGTGGCCGGCGTCCAAACACAGTGCGATCTGATTTTTAATCGCATAACCCATGTAGAACTCGTGCGAGCCAACCACCATGCTCTCCGAACCGATACCAAACAGCTTACATTCGACCGCATCGATATGGTGCGCTGGATTTAACTTTTCAGCAAAGACCTCATCCAGACTTTCAGACAGTCGTTGACGATAGCTTTGACGATCTGCTGGCATATCTTTCATACCATCTGGCACCCAGACATTCATCACACTAGCGCTACCAAGTTGCTCGCCCATCGCTGCGCTAATGATTCGACTGCGCTTACAGTGTTCGATCCAAAACGCGCGAATCTCCGGGTCCGGATGACTCAAGGTCAAACCATCGTCGGCTTTCGGGTGTGAAAAACAGGATGGATTAAAATCAAGACCGATACCCTGCTCTTTCGCCCAATCGATCCAGCTCTGGAAGTGCTTTACTTCGATCTGATCGCGGTCGACCGACTCGCCGCCAAAATCGCCGTAAATCGCATGCAGGTTCAGACGGTGCTTACCGGGCAACATTGATAGCACTTTTTCTAAGTCCTGTCGCAGCTCGGCGATCGTGCGCGCCTTGCCTGGATAGTTCCCCGTGACGGCGAGACCGCTACCGAGTGCACCCGCACCAGCTTCAAAGCCGACCACATCGTCGCCCTGCCAGCAATGCAGCGAAATTGGCGTCTTCCCCATCGCTTCGATGGCTTGCTCTACGTCAACGCCAATGGAGGCATACAGTTCTTTTACTTGATCAAACATATTAAGTGGGAGTGATTAAAGCGCCATGATAGCTCAATTTCAGACAAATTTGAATACACCCACTGACATTATATTTGCACTTTTTGACATAAACCAAACGATCACGCCTCATGACCACAGATATCGAGAGCTTTAGCCGCTACTTACCCACAGACCAGCAAGCTAAGGAATGGGGCTGGCGCCTAGTGCACGCGGGTCGACAAAACGTGCCTGCTCACTCTGATTACCCAAGTAAGGGGCACCCACTAAGTTACCTTTTTGACAAAACTGGGCGGCGCACACTCGACGAATACCAAATCGTCTACATTACGACTGGCTCCGGCATCTTCGAATCACGTACCCAACCAAAAACGGAGGTGCGCACGGGCGATGCCATCCTACTGTTCCCAGGTGAGTGGCACCGCTACTATCCGGACGCTATGACTGGCTGGTCAGAATACTGGATTGGCTTCCGCGGAAGAGAGGCGGATCGCATCATGGAGGCTTTTTTCTCGCCAGAGGATCCCATACTTAAAGCGGGCCAGACCGATGCCCTTATTCAGCATTTCGACCAGATTCTCCATTGGTTACAACAACCTGTTGCCGCCAAGGAACAAATACTGGCCAGCCATGTGCCACTGACACTTGCGTTTCTAAAATCCGGAACTCAGAGCGAAAGTCGCTCACAGAGCAAAGACAGCGCACTCGTCATCCAGGCCAAGGCAACAATTCTCGCCAATCTGGCCACCCACACCGACCTCGAAGCACTCGCACAAGAACTCGGCGTCAGCTACTCCCGCTTCCGCTTCGCCTTCAAGAAGCAGACCGGCTACTCCCCGCGTGAATTCGAGAACATCATTAAGCTCAACCGCGCACGCGATCTTCTGCTTCGCGAGGGTAAAAGTGTAACTGAAACTGCCAGCGCTCTGGGTTACTCGACGGTTTATTACTTCTCTCGTGCGTTTAAAAAACAGTTCGGCCAATCACCGCAGCAATGGCTGCGCCAACAGAAACGCTAGCCATATCAAAATCGAGAAATCAGCTTTGTCCGCAATCTCGCCATCCGCGCAAGAACTTGAACGATCACTGCGATGAACGAATCAACCCAAAGTGGCGACCAAGAATAAACCGCTTTTGCGCGGCTATTAACGCAAAAAATAGGTGCTACTTGGTTTGATATTTTCAGCCAGCCATCCGCATCAGCCTTGACCTGCGTCGGGCATTTGCGACCATTCAGGT
This sequence comes from Opitutia bacterium, assembly GCA_018663485.1. GTDB lineage: Bacteria > Verrucomicrobiota > Verrucomicrobiia > Opitutales > Coraliomargaritaceae > Lentimonas. Next base: position 1,448 of record JABJQI010000060.1, on the reverse strand, counting down.
AATGTCCCCTGCTTCTATTCAGCTCGCTCGCCCGATAAATATCCTGCTGGGCATTTCACTCCTCTTGTTCTGCGCCTGCGACAAACAAAAAGATGCCAGTTACCCAGCCACTGAAAAGGCACCGAATGCGCAAGCGGCAAACATCAACTACGGCATCTTTCCAATATCCCACAATCCAGAGCGCCAAGCCAAAATTGGCCCCGAGGCCTGCGTCGAATGCCACGCAGATGAGGTCGCCGACTGGAAGAGCAGCCATCACGCCAAAGCCAACCGGCCCATCTCGATCAAGTTTGATCGCGCAGCCTTCACTCCAGTGCGTCGCATTAAAGAATCTGGCGTGACTTATGAAATGGCCGAAACCAACGGCAAATTTGAGCTACGCGTAATTCATGATGACGACAGCATTACCAGCTACGATCTTGTCGGCGTGATTGGCGAAACGCCTCTACGCCAATATTTGGCCCAGCTCCCTGGAGACAAATTTCAAACTATCAGTGCCACCTACGACGTCAAAGAGGACCGTTGGTACGATGTTTACGAGGGCCAAGATCGCCTTCCTGGCGAATGGGGTCACTGGGCGAATCAAGGCATGAACTGGAATGCCAATTGCGCGTATTGCCACACCACTGAATTCAAGAAGAACTTCGACTTCGAATCTAACAGCTATGATTCGACCTGGACCCAACAAGGACTGGCCTGTGCAGAATGCCATACCGGCCTCGAGGAACACGTCGTCGCAGCCAAAAGCGGCAACTACAGTGCTGGGCTATCGAAGCTCAGCACCATCCAAACTGAGCACAATTGCGCGAGCTGCCACTCGCGCCGCGATCAGCTAACAGCCGACACCTTTTTACCGGGCGATGACTACCACGATCACTTCTCGCTGTCCTTGCCCGACCAGCCGAACCTCTACCATCATGATGGACAAATCCTTGACGAAGACTTCGTTTATGGCTCGTTTCAGATGAGCCGCATGGCACATGCTGGGGTGAGTTGCAAAGATTGCCACAACCCACACACGCTTAAAACAATCTTACCGATTGAGAACAACCTGCTTTGCATGCGTTGCCACTCTGGCGGGGTTGAGAATGCGCCAGTCATCGAACCCATCGCCCACAGCTTCCACAGCGAAGGCAGCACGGGTAATATGTGTGTGAATTGCCACATGTCGAAAACCACTTACATGCAAGTCGACCCACGCGGCGATCACGCCTTTCTTTCCCCAGACCCACTGCTCACCAAAGAGCTCGACATCCCCAACGCCTGCAACAAATGTCACACTGACGAGAGTGTCGATTGGGCCGTCGAATGGTCTGAGCAATGGTATGGCGAGAAGATGATCAATAACCGCCAGCGCAAGCGTGCCCGCATTATCGCAGCCGCTCACAACTTCGATCCAAGTGCCCTACCGAAGCTACTCGAGCTGTTAAAAGACGAAGACCTACCTG
>JABJQI010000188.1 GCA_018663485.1 Opitutia bacterium | reverse complement strand
TCTTTACGATGGAAGTTACGAGCCACTATTTGATCAATTAAAAATTAGGACCACGCAGACCTACGCGTTGGTCGCGGCGGCCTGCGCTTCGAGCTCGATACGATCGGCCACGGTGCTAGAGAAATTCTCTAGCTCGACCACTGAGATCTTGGTTTGTAGCAACAAATAGTTGTAGCCGAACACCGAAGGAATCGCGACCAACAGACCGGCCACGGTGGTCAACAACGCACCAGAGACACCAGGCGCAAGGCTCTGCAAACTGGCCGACCCCGCCCCGGCCATGCCGCCGAAGGCATCCATCACCCCCCACACCGTGCCGAGCAAGCCGAGAAACGGTGCACCGGTCACGATCGAGCCGAGTAGCACCATCTTGCTTTCGTAGCGGATAATCTGTTCAGCAAGCCCACGTTGAATCGCATTTTCAACATGCCCCATACGTAAAGTCGCCCGATGCGTATCAGTATCGACCAAATTACCACCATAACGGAAAAATGCTTCCAGCGCATCGCGCACGACATTGTAATAAGGCCCAGCACCCTTGCCTGGCCGCTCTGGAGGCAAGTCGAGCAAGTGGGACTCTTTACTCAAAAGACGCTCATAGCGCTTATTTTGGGAGCGCAAGCGGGACAGGTCCATATACTTTCCAAACAGGACTGACCACGCGATAATGCTGCAGACCATCAGTACCAGCACCACGATCTTGCCAGCAAAATTCGACTGACCAAAATAGGTAAAAACATTGGCGCCGCCAGCGGCCTGCAAAAGTAGTGAATCAAATATAGTGGGTAAGCTCATTTTCTATAAGTGCGTAGAGGTATAGGATGAATAGACTCTTATTAACAACAGGCGTTCAAATCCCTGCCAGCATAAAACCTAATTCTCTGAAAAAACCTTTTAATCGTTCACTCAGAATTTGATTTGCCCGCAGAGAAACAGCGGCCTACACATTGATCATCAACCATTCACCCAAAGATCATATTAATGGATAGCAAAACACTGACCCTACAAGAACTCAAAGCCAGCGCCCACACCGCCAGTTCGAAAAAGGCCCTGATCGGCATCGACGGCTTCGTCGACAAGATCGTGCACCCGGTCGATCAGCGCTCCGGCCCCGGCGATCAGTTCACCCCGATTGCGACCATCGCCGATTTTGGCGCACGGATCAGCTCCGCAGCCGGCAAAAGTGCCAATATTGAGCTCGCCCAAATCCTCGAAAAACTCGGTGGCAACGGCCCGATCATGGCCAGCGCACAATGCGCTCAGGGCCTGCAAGTGCGCTACCTCGGCGCACTCGGCAAGGGCACCATCCACCCCGTCTTTACTGAATTCGCGCAACAGACCAACGCCGTATCAATCGCAGATCCTGGCATTACCCACGCCGCGGAATTTTCTGATGGCAAGATCATGCTCGGCTCGATGGCCAGCCTCGACGAGATCAACTACCAGCACATCGTCGACGTAATGGGCGCGGATGAGTTAAGCAAAAGCTTTGCTGAGGCCGATCTCATCGCAATGGTCAACTGGACCATGATTCCTTACCTTTCCGAAGTCTTCAACGACTTCTTGGAACACCTCCTACCGACGATTCCTGAGAACAAGGAGCGCATCTTTTTCTTCGACCTCGCTGACCCTGAAAAACGCTCAAAAGAAGACCTGCTCGAAGTGTTGAATATTTTCGGAAAATTCGAAGCTTTTGGTAAGGTCATCCTCGGACTCAATCTCCGCGAAGCGGAGCAAGTCGACGCACTGCTAGGCTTTCAACCAATCGAAAATACCCCAGACAACCTGCAAGTGCTGGCCACACGTATTCGCGAGGCGCTCAAGCTCGACACACTCGTCGTGCATCCGACACACGATGCAGCTTGCGCGACACCGGAGGGCACTGCCTACGTGAAAGGGCCTTTTTGCGAGAAACCAAAGATCACCACTGGCGCCGGCGACCACTTTAACTCAGGATTCGTCACTGCCCGCCTGATCGGGCTGTCCCCAATCGCGGCACTAACCGTCGCCGCGGCCACCTCTGGCTTCTACGTCCGCACCGCCGAGAGCCCATCACTCGATGAGCTCGCCGAATTTATCGCTAGCTGGTAACTACAAATGACTGGACTTTTTATTACATTCGAAGGCACCGAAGGCTGCGGGAAATCCACCCAGATCAACGCCCTGGCCGCTCGCCTACAAGGCCAAGGCCAGCAGGTGCTGCAAACTCGTGAACCCGGTGGCACGCCGCTCGGCGAAGCCGTGCGCAACCTGCTCCAACACGACGAAGCCGGCGCAGGCATGTCGCCCGAAGCAGAGCTGCTACTGTTCACTGCCAGTCGCGCGCAATTAACCCGCGAACGCATCCTGCCCGCGATCGCTAAAGGCAAGATTGTGCTCTGCGACCGGTTCATGGACTCTACTACTGTCTACCAAGGCGTCGCCCGACAAATTGACTCCCAGGCCGTGGCGGCGATCAACCGCTTTGCGGTCGGCGAAGCGCGGCCGGATCTGACCATCCTCATCGATCTGCCCCCCGAAGTAGGCTTGGCTCGGGTGCACGCGCGTAGCGATGGCCAGCTCGATCGTATCGAGCAAGAAGCCATCGAATTTTTCCAAGCCGTGCGCACAGGCTACCTCAAACTCGCTGAATCAGAGCCAAAGCGCTTCTTGGTGCTGGACGGCAACGCCTCGGTCAAGGTACTTGAACAACAGATCTGGGCAGCGGTGCAACCACGGCTGCGGTAACCCCGACGGGACCCTCTGCAAATACCTAAACGACCGCTGTTGCCGTCAAAAATCGACGGCCTAGTCCTCGTCCCGTTGTTCGCGCTCTTTAGCGACGTTGACTGTTAATTTACGGCCTGCAAATTCCTGACCATCCAGTTGACGAATCGCTTCATCAGCACCTTCTGAATCTTCCATAGTGACGAATCCAAAGCCACGAGGGCGGCCGCCACCTGGGCGAGTCACGATGATTGCTTCTTCAACCTCACCGCAGTTTGCAAAGATCTCTCGCAGATCATCACCAGTGGCATCGAAAGAAAGATTTCCTATGTAAAGTCGGATAGACATGATTTTTTAAAATTAAACGTTATAAGTTGCAGTTGTATATTGGGTTATCCCCGAATACCGATTGAAAAAGTGCATAACTAGCGCAAGACACAACCCTATTTTAAAAACGATTCAGATTTGCTAATTGCAACCGCCAAGGATTTCCTCACTGCACTTGCCTGTTTTCCGTGAAAAATACTAAGACCACCAAACAAAGCACCATTCTTCGGGTGTCCGCATACCTGTTTCGCTACAAGCGCCTATTTTGGCTCACCATTGGGCTTGCCGCCGGCATGACCTTAATGGAAATCGCCGTGCCTTATGCGATCAAAGTCATTCTCGACGACATCGAAACCACCGGAGCGCTGACTGGACTGTTCTGGGGGGTCGGCATTATCGCCTGCCTCTACATTGGCAGCGAAATCTTCAATAGCCTACGCATCCGGGTCAATAACACGCTGGAGCAGCAAGTGCTGCTGGAAATGCGCCGCGACCTACACTCAAAGCTCCTGCGCCTGCCGGTTTCCTTTTATGATCAACGTAAGAGCGGCGAAATTTCCTCGCGCGTGATCGAAGACGTCTCCGCCGTCGAACGCGCACTGCTCGACGGCACCGAACAAGGCACCGGCGCCATCCTCAAGATCGTCGGTATCACCATCGCCCTTTTTGTGATGCAACCCGCCCTCGCATCGTGCGTCTTCCTGCCCGTACCGATTCTAATGATCTGCGGCGTGCTCTACTCCAAGCGCTCTCGCATTGTCTGGAAGGGCGTACGCGAAAGTTCGGGCGAGCTGAACAGCCTGCTGGTCGAAGACATCCAGGGTAACCGCCTGATCCAGACCTTTGGCTTGCAAAAGCGCGAATCCGCCCGCTTCGAGCAACGCGCCGAGGACCTCAAGTCGAAGACGCTCAAAGCCATGTTTCGCTGGTCGCTCTACAGCCCCGCCACTACACTAATTACCAAGCTCGGCTTTCTCAGCATCGTCGGCTTCGGCGGCTACCTCGTGCTTAACGATGCCAGCGGCTTCAGCATGGGCAAGCTCCTCGCTTTCTTTCTCTACGCCAACATGCTCTACCAGCCAATCGCACAGCTGCACGGCTTGAACCACCTGATTGCCGCCGGCCGCGCTTCTGGTGAGCGCGTATTCGAGGTGCTCGATGCCGCTGTTGATGTCGACGAACCAACTGCGCCCACCCCCCTGCCAACGGGCACCATCGAAGTCGCCTTTGAAAACGTCCAATTCGAATATCCGGGTCGCCCCGCAGTGCTCTCAGATCTCAACCTAACCCTGGAAGCCAATCAAGTCACCGCCCTGGTCGGCCATACCGGCGCAGGTAAGTCCACCATCGCCAATCTCGCGATGCGCACGCACGACATCACGCAAGGCAGCGTCAAACTCAACGGCGTAGACATCCGCAATATTTCCCTCGGCGAGCTGCACAATACAGTTGGCCATGTCGCGCAGGACCCCTTCCTGTTCGAAGGCAACGTACGCGATAACTTGCTGCTCGCCAAACCCGATGCCAGCGAGGCAGACATCGCC
>JABJQI010000062.1 GCA_018663485.1 Opitutia bacterium | reverse complement strand
GGATTTGTTGGTTAAGCATCCGGTCTACAAAGAGGTGATGGGGATGGACTTTAGGTTCTATCACATATGGGCCAATCCATATGCCCAAACGCGCTGGCAAGATGGTGTGAATGAGTCTGAGGCGCAGGCCCTCTATAATGAGTTTTATGAGCTGGCGACCTACCTGCTCACGGAATTCAAGGGCACTGGGAAAGTTTTCTTTCTTGGTCACTGGGAGGGCGATTGGCTGCTTCAAGGTGCTATGGATCCCAATGTCGATGCGACCCCAGAGCGAATTCGTGGCTTTGCTCAATACCTGAACATTCGTCAGTGTGCTATTAATGATGTGCGGAGCAAGATTCCCAATGACGGTGTTTGGGTCTATCACTACACTGAGGTGAATCAGGTATGGAAGGGGATCGATGGCTCTCGGCCGACATTGACAAATTCGGTGCTGCCTTTGGTGGATGTCGATTTCGTTTCTTATTCAAGCTATGATGTGCTCTACAGTAAGAACATGCGCGAGGACTTACATCGTGCGCTGGACCATATCGAAAGCCAGCTAAAGCCTCGCTCTGACATTTCCGGCAAACGGGTGTTTGTTGGGGAGTATGCGATTAAGGCCGCCGGCGTAAAATACGATCCTCAAGCGCATGATCGGCGCAACCGTGAGGTGACTCGTGCGATTTTGGAGTGGGGCTGCCCCTTCGCGCTCTATTGGCAGTTTTATTGCAATGAACCACGTGGTGATGGCTATGAAGGCTATTGGTTGGTGGATGATCAGCAGGTGCGTTACCCGCTCTACGATACCTTTGAGAGTTACTACACAGGCGTGAAGCAGTTTGTGGCTGAATCGATTCGCCGCACTGGAAAGGCGCCCTCTGATGCCGAAATACGCACATTTGCGATCAAGCATTTCAACTAGGACAAAAATGAAACTGAGTTCATATACCATGCCTTGCTGCCTCCATTTGCTGACTGGCCTTTTTGCGGCGGTGTTCGCCGCTGTGCTGCCGGGGGGAGTTCTCGATGCGAAGGAACTCGTGTATGAGGGCTTTCAGATGGGGGAGGATCAACCTGATTGTCGGAGCGGATGGACGATTCCTTGGGGAGTGTTCGATGGTGAAGCGATTATTGTCGATCAAGACCTGCAATTCGAGGGCTTGAGTTCAACGCACGGTTTGTTGCAGCTCAAGCGCGATACGGTTTCTGTCTGCCAGCTCGGTGATTTCGACGGCAGTGTCTTTTACGGGAGTTTCCGCATTCAGTGCGACAACCTGACGAATGATGCCTTGATTGGGTTTGCCATTTGTGAGCCAGACGTGACTGCAGTCCGGCCCGAAACATCACGGATGTCACTCTTAGTCAAAGGATGGCGCACCGAGTTTGGGGCGCTTGCAGCACTCGGTAATCAAAAGACAATCGTCGAAGGGAGTCGCGTTCAGGAGGGCGAGCCCTATTTAGTGCTTTTTAAGGTGGTTAATTCCGGAGCGCAGCATGGCTCACTCACGATGTGGGTATTGAGTCGTGAGCAGGTCGCTGATCTCCGTGGGAATGGTTTTAACGAAGATCAGTTAAGCAAAATTCCACTGGGAGACGAGGCGGGGCAACTGTGCCAACGTATGACGGCAGAAATTGCTAAAGAAAAGAAGCCTATCTTCGGATCGGGGCTGATCTTTTGTTTAATTAGCCGCTACAATTCCGGTGCTCAGATCGACGAGATTCGCGTGAGTGATATCAGTTTAGCGGAGGCCGCAGGTTTAAAAGAATCCTCCATTCAGGCGAAACAATACATTCCGTATATTTCAAAATAAACCCTCAAAATTAGATAATTATTATGAATAAAATCCTCACACTTTTTCTATGCACACTGGCTCAACTGTCGGCTGCACCTTTATTGTATGAAGGCTTCCATCCTGATGGCGAGCACGCGGAGAGTCGCTCCGGTTGGATCACGGGCTGGCATCGCCTGGCTGGCGAAGTCGGCTCGCTTCCGGATGGGTTGGGCGTTCCGGGGCTGGGCGGAACCAAGGGCGCCTTGTTGCTCGAGAAAAAAGGGGAGGCGCTCGCGCAGGTTGGCGTCGATATGAGTGGGACTTTTTATGGCAGTTTTCGGGTGCGCACCGCTGCACTAACGAAGGACTCGCTGCTTGGTTTGGTATTTGCAAAGCCTGACCTCGAGGAGTTGACCCCAAAGACTGCCACGGTCAGTCTGATCGTTAAGGGCTGGCGAATGGATCATGGACTCATTCTTTCGAATGGCAAGGCAGCCAAGGGAGGAGAGGGGGCTCCGATCGAAGCGAAGCAGACCTATGTCGTAATGTTTAAAGTGGAGAACCCTGAGAGCGGTCCATCAAGTGTGCAGATGTGGATTCTCAACAAGGATCAGATGCTCTATCATGCCAACCGCGATTTGACTGAGGCGGCATTGAACCGCGCAGCACTGGGCAGTTTGGAGGGGGGCGTCATGCAGCGCTTACAGCTCGATGCAAAGAACAAATCCAAGTTGGAGCTGTCGAAAGGTGATGTGGTCGCATGTGTGGCGAAATTTAACCCCAAGGCGGTGTTTGATGAAATCCGTTTCTCCAAGGCAAGTCTCGCGGATGCAGCGGGCAGCCTTGTTAAGTAATTTTCTAAGTGAATAGAACCATGTCTTTTAAATACATAAGCCTTTTACGTCAGTCGATTGCTCAGGTTCTCTCGGCCGCAGCTGCAATGCTTGCCGTTGCCTCTGGCTCGTATTGTGTCGCGCAGCATGCTCAGGCAGCGGAGCGTCCGGATGTTGTTTTTATCCTGCTCGATGACCTGCGCTATGATGCGCTCTCGTTTCTGGATCATCCCTATGTCGAAACACCACACATCGATAAATTGCGCGAGCAGGGGGCATGGATGGAAAATGCCTTCGTCACCACGTCGATCTGTTGCCCCTCGCGCGCTACATTTTTGACGGGCACCTATGCCAGCCGTCACGGTGTGATCGATAATGAGACTTCCGAATACAATCCGGAGATCACGCCGCCGGTTTCCAAGTATCTACAGGATGCAGGCTACCGCACCGCGATGATTGGCAAGTGGCACATGGGGTTTTCCGGTCGGGCGCGCCCGCACTTTGATGAGTGGCTCAGCTTCGACGGCCAAGGGAAATACTATGACCCTGAGTTTATCTACACCGATGGTAGCCGTGAAAAGCTCAAGGGCTACACCACTGATATTCTGACGGATCGGGCGATTGATTTCGTGCAACGTCAGCCAGAAGGGCAACCGTTCTTCCTAATGCTTTCGCATAAGGCAGTGCATGAGCCGTTTCAACCAGCACCACGCCACAAAACGGCCTTCGGTGCGAAGACGATGGACCCACAGCCTGTTAGCTGGAATGATACCTTCGAAGGTAAGCCGGAGTGGCAGATCCGCCAGCGCACACGTGATGTGCGTTGGAATTGGCGCACGCGCGATGTTGAGGAGGAACAACTACCTGACGCGATTGCGCTGGAGCCCTGGAAGAAAAAGAAAAAATACGTCGATCAATTGCGTTGTCTTGCTGCGGTGGACGATGGCGTCGGGCGTTTGGTCGAAGTGTTACGTGAGCGTGGTAACCTCGACAATACTTTGATTGTGTTTACCAGCGACAATGGCTACTTTCATCTGGAGCACCGTCGCTGGGACAAGCGGCTCGCTTATGAGGAAAGCCTGCGTATTCCGATGGTCGTTGTCTATCCAGGGAAGATCGAGGCGGGCGCTACCATTACTGAGATGGTTTCGAATGTCGATTTCGCACCAACTGTCTTAAGCTATGCGGGGATTGAAATCCCAGAGCAAATGCAGGGTGCCAGTATGCAGCCGCTCTTTGATGGGGTGGACGCGCCGTGGCGTGATACCATCTTTTATGAATACTGGACCGACCTCGTGCATGCGATACCGACCATGAAGGCCGTGCGCACCGAGCGTTTTAAGTTAATCGAATATCCGGAGTTGGATGATATTGATGAGCTCTACGACCTAGAACGTGATCCGCATGAAATGAAAAACCTCGCGCAAGACCCTGAGTATGCGGGCGTGATGGCAGCGATGGGACAACGCTTAGAGGCTAAGTCTGAGAGTGTCGGTTGGAAGGTCGATGTCTTTCCACACAACTTGCCTCGCGTGAAGGGTCCCGAGGGTATTCTGATGAACCTTCAGGCGAAGTCCGGCCAAGTGCAGGATGTTGAAAATTCTGACCGTGCATTCACTGTGGGTGAAGTGAGCGTCTCTGGGGGCGCCATCCAGTTCAATGGTGCCAGCAGTTTAATTAAAGTGCCTTTTGATCCGGAAATGGATCCATCTGGCTGGCCGTATAAAATTTCAATCGACGTTAATGTCGAAAGCGACGGTGTGATCGCTACGCAATCTTCGCCTGGATATGGCTATAAAATTTTTGTCCAAGATGGGAGGCCTGGGGTTGCAGTTTTAACCAAGACCTGGATCGCAAGTCGCACTACGATTGATGGGCCAGATTCAATCATCGGGAAGTGGACTAAGCTCGAAGCGGAGATTGATTATAACCGTGTGACTTTTTGGGTCGATGGAGAAGTCGTGGATAGCTGTGGTCTACCATTGCCGTTCAAGGCGAAGACGAAGTCGCCACTTATTATAGGAGCGGGGGGCAAGCACAAGGTGTCTGACGCTGTTCCGAATAATAATTTTAAAGGTCAAATACGTAGTCTCGCGATTCAACGACCGAAGCCTCTTTAGTGAGCTATTCTTATCAGGCGGCGAGCATTCAGAGCAAGTGGTGACGAAACTATTTGTATGATTCCTAGCTGCTCTACTTCCGAAGTTTCCAACAACTGACCCCATACTTATGAAAAATTCTATTTTGTTTCTGCTGCTATCTTCCAGCCTGACTGCTGGCACCATCATCCAATTTGGTGGTGATGAAGGGATCATTGCCGACTCGAATCACATCAGCCAGATCGGCGGCGGCACCCAGATCGACCAAATCATTGATTGGCTTGGCAACAGTAGCGCCGGTGGTTCTGCCAGCGGTATTTTGGGTGGCGGAACTTCCAGGCTGCCCGGTGCCGTCTTAACCTCCGAGACATACGGTCTCACCTTGACCAGCGTCTCCGTTGCAGGCACCGGCGCCACGGGCACGCGCTCGAATGGCAATCCCAACGTGCTCGGGGTGGACGCAGTGGACGCGGCGAAGTTCGATTCATCCTCCGGCGATACCTGGACGTTCGAGTTTGATGAGGATGTCAAGCTGCGCCAGTTGATCCTCTCCGCGCTCGATTTCGCGGGTGAGACGATCAGCGTTTCCGGAGGGGCGACGGCTTCGTTCAATCGAAGTGACGTAAACTCGGCTCCCGTTACTTTCGGCACTTCGACGACGAACCGCTACGTCTACACTTTTCCGACCCCGGTCGATGTTTCTGCAGGCACCGATATCACGATCCAGTCCACCCAGGGCTCTTGGGGCCTTCAGGGCGTCGTGGTCGAGTTCGACTATCAGCCCCCGGCACCTGTAGATCCGGACCCATTTGAGCCGAATCCCGATGGCGGTGTTGAGCCGACCGCGCTGACCCCGCTCAGACCCGCTCCGAACGTGATCATCTTTATTGCCGACGATATGGGCATCGGCGACACGAGTGCCTATCAGGACCTGACTGGCAATGCGGATGCCGTGCAGATCGATACACCCGAAATGGAACGTCTGGCTGACATGGGCACGCGCTTCACCGATGTGCATACAAATGCTGCGACTTGCACGCCAACGCGGATTGCTCTCCTGTCGGGCACCTACTCGTTGCGCTCACCGCTCAAGACCGCGGCTGCGAATACCACGCACATCAATGGTGTCATTATGCCGGGTAAGCGCACCACGATCGCTCACATGATGCAACGTAGCGGATACGCAAGTTACGGCTATGGTAAGTGGCACTTGGCGATGAAAGGCGACGCCGGCACGGACGCTGACGATGACGGGGTCTTCGAGGTTCAGAGCGCCGGAATTCTTTACGAAGGACCGATTGAAATGGGCTTCGACACCTATACCGGCACACCGGGTAATTTTAGTTACACGGGTGCGATGATTCAGGACAGGCAGTTTATGCGCTTCAACAACGCAGCACCCAGTGACTACACCCTTGTTCCAGTCAACGACCCTTCCAATGTTCCCTGGGATGGTCGTGGTCCGTCGTCTCCGACCGATCCGAACCTTTTTAAGATTCAGCCGGCGACCTTCGAGAAGCTGCAGGCCGATCTGACAGGACATATTGCCAACAAGGGCGATCAGCCGTTCTTCATCTACTACGCATCGCATTCCAATCACGATCCATACGTCCCTGCGAATTTTGACAGCACGACGGATCCTGACAATCCGACTGCGTCACTCAACGGGATCACGATTACACCCAACATTACCAAGGCAGGCGCACCGATCCCGATCGTCACAGGGCCCGATCTGAATGGTGACGGCATTCCCGATCCGGACTATGCTGCCAACCCCGATTGGATCTGGAGCCACCCGCTCCGCGTAAAGTGGTGGGATCACGTGACTTTTATGAATGCGGGCAATACCGCTATTACGGTCAACGGCCCGACGAGCCGCGCTATGATGGTGCGGGAGAACGATATTATCGTTGGTTACATGCTTGATTTCCTTGAGGCGACCGATGATCCGAGGAATCCCGGCTACAAGTTAATCGACAACACTATCTTCATCTTCACCTCCGACAATGGCAGCGACATCAAGAGCGAGGCCGCCGCCGGCGCCATGCCTGCCGCCAGCGATATTCTTAATCCCGCAAATTATGATGTGAATGGTAAGATGCTGCCGAGCGTTCCAAAGCAGGACATCCGCGCCTTCAAGGGCTCGCGCTACGAAGGTGGCAGCCGAGTGCCCTTCATTGCCTCTTGGCCCGATCCAGGCGACCCGCTTCAAACCAATGGTATCCCGGCTGGCAAGACCTCGCCTGCAGTATTCGGTCTACAAGATGTTTATGCGACGATTGCCGAGGCGATTGGCCACCAGCTGCATGAACAAGAAGCGGTCGATAGTGAGTCGCTCCTAACGGCATGGACGGATCCACTTCAAAACACAGTGACGGTTCGTTCCACGGATATGCTCTCCAAATACCAGCGCTTTGTATTTTCTCGCCGCGGCCAACTCAAGCTGGCAGCCGATGATGCTTCCTTCCCCGGATCTTTGGCGGATAACACGCAGGGTAACAATGACCGTTTCGCCAATGACAGCACACTCGATTTTCTTGATATGGTCCATGTCGATCTTTTCGACCTCGAGGCCGATCTGCCTGAAACGACGGACACGGACCCTTCCGGTAGCAGCGGAGATGCAACCAGCATGTTGGCAGACATGCAAACCTACCTCACTCAGGGCTTTAGCCGAGCTGGAGCTGCGGCCTTTGAGAATGGTGTGAACTTCATCGGTGGCGACTTGCTGACCGACGCCAACTGGCATGCCTACAAGACCTCGCGAAACGGCATCGCTGCCGGCAGCACCACGCCGGGCATTATCGCGATCGATGGAACTGCGACTGGCAACTTGGTTAACCGAACCTATGTGCATCGCGCTGGCACGATTACCTACACTCCGAGTTCGGGCGGATTAAGCGGTAGCTTGTATGAACTCGATGGCGGCACGCTCAACGTAGATGAAGATTTGCGGATGAGTAACAGTCGCCTTGAAGCCTATCATGGCGCAATCGGGCTTGGTGCAAACAATCTCGCTCTGAACGGCACTAATTGCGTGGTCATTGTTTCCGGTGGTGACATCAACGCGGCGAACCTGTTCGTCGGCGAAGCCGGCGCCAGTGCAGGCTACAAGATCGTCCGCTTCAAGGGTGGGGCAGGCTCGGTGACCCTTACCGGGGGCGTCTCCTTCGGAGATGATGGCGACAATACCAACGACTTTATCGATTTCGTCTCCGGTAGTCGTGGCCGTCTCGTCTCACCGGCAGGCACTATAAATTATGCTTCGCTTTGGGATCTGGGCCAGCTTCGTATTGATGGCGTAGCAGGAGGCACAGGTAACTTCGCTACATCTGCCTTCAAGGTAATCACACTCGGTGATGGCAATGAGGCGCTCGTCCTAGCAGATGGCGACCAGATCGTCACCTTCGACTACGACGACGACCGTATCAGCGATGTATGGGAACAAGACACGGTCGGTGGTATGGATTTGTTATCGATGACCAGTGATTATGACGGCGACGGTATCTTGGATATTGAGGAATACATCTTGGACTTCGACCCAACCAGTCCGGATTCCCCGTTTGCTGCATCGATCATCTGGAACTCGGGCAATAGCGTGGACATTCGTTTCGGCTCGAAGGCCAGCCGCAACTACCTCGTTCAATTTACCAGCGATCTGACCGCTTCGGAGTGGATGACGCTCAATTATGAGGTCGGCACCGATGGCGTCTTCAATTTTAACGATGATCCGCAAGGGAGCACCCGTGGATTTTACAAAGTGCAGGTCTTTCTTCCTTAGGGGGAGGGCAATGTTTCGATACGAATCCATGGTGTCCTCGTTGAAAAATCTGGAGGGACGGCGGCCTCGTCGTCCGCTTGCGAATTTGCTTCCATGTATTATGGGAGCGTTGCTGTTACCTGCCATCGTTCAGGCCGTGGTTACCGTTTCTGGCACTAGCTTCGACTATAGTGAAAACTTCGACAGTCTGCCGTTTCCTTCGGGAGATCAATTCGTTCAGGCGACTGGCACGGACGATTGGGTGAATAATGGCACGATCCCGTGCTGGACCCGTGCGCTCTCCAACGCTAAGACCGATAAGGATTTCTACGGTGTGCCGAATGGCTCTGCCGGGAACTTCCCGCGTTTTGCCAATGCGGGCAACGCGAACAGCAGTGAGCGCTCGATCGGTGCGATGGCAGCCAATGATGTCTCCGTCGCATTCGGGATCGTCTTCCAAGTCGATAGCGGCTATGAAGTGACGGATGTCGCTATCGCCTACCGCGGCGAGCAGTGGTATCGAAATGCAACGAACACACCAAAGGATTCACTGCAGTTTGAATACAAAATACTGAACAGCTACGATGCTGCCAGTTTCGATATCTATGCCGAAACGGGGTGGACCGCAGTGTCGACGCTCGACTTCGAGGTGCTTACAGAGGGCGGGGTGAGTAGTCGCAACGGAAACAGCAGCGGTAACTTCGTCTCGGTTCCGTCCAGCGGGCAGATTTCCATCAACTTCGCAACCTCGGTCGCAGCCGGAGAGTTCATTGTCTTTCGTTGGCGGGCCGATGCGCCAGCAGATGGCGAACGTGCTGCGGGCCTGTTTGTGGATGACTTCAACGCGAGCTTCTCTGCGAATGCAACCACTCCGCAGGGGCCACCGGTGAACATTACTTCCGGTCCAAACTTTATCATCATCGTTCCGGATGACCATCGTTGGGATGCCACCAGCTATATGCAGGAACGCATTGTCTCGGACTTTAACCGAGTGGCGCGCTTTCCGTATCTCAATGACAACGACGAGCCACATACTCCGAACATGGATACACTGGCGGCCGAAGGTCTGTATTTCGATAACGGCTTCGTGACGTATTCACTTTGTTCGCCTTCTCGAGCCACGATGCTGACCGGGGTGCAACCCTTCGTGCATGGGATCACTGCGAACGACGATGAGTTTCCTGTCGATAACGCGACCTACGCAACGTTGATGCGGGATGCCGGTTGGGCGACTGGCTATTTTGGTAAATGGCACATGGGCACGCAGACCGAACGCCCGGGCTTCGACTATGTGCGCACTTACTATGGTCAAGGTGCTTACTTCGGTGCGGAGTTTCGTGACGGCAATGGCACCTTGTTGCAGACGACTGGTGCGCGCGATCCGGGGGGCAACGATTACGACAACTGGATCGACAAGGTTTCCACCGATTATCTACTTGAATTTATCGATAGCAAATACGCCAGTGACGAGCGCTTCCTCGCCTTCCTCGGTTTCAAGACACCTCACGATCCGCGCCTGACCGATAGCATCTCGAACGCACCCAGCTCATCAACCCCGGCTCAGGACTTTAGTTCGCTCTTTTCAGGAGATTCGCATTTAGCGGTGCCTAACTTGCTGAGTGAAAACGGCAGCGCACCTGATTGGAAACCGACTGCGAATCAAAACAGCGGCGGTAACAATACGACTGCATATATGCAGCTAGTTGCCGCAATCGATGCGCAGATCGGGCGTGTGCTGAATAAGCTCGATGAGCTTGGCCTCGCCGAAGATACCGTGGTCATCTACATCAGCGATAATGGCTACTTTCGCGGTGAGCATGGACTCGGTGACAAGCGTGCCGCCTACGAAGAGAGCCTGCGCGTGCCCTTTATGATTCGCTATCCGGCGATCCAGCCGAGTGGGGCTGGGCTGACTCCGACCGAAAAGATCGGTCTAAACCTCGATATTGCACCGACGATCCTGGATCTCGCAGGTCTGCAAGTGCCCGAGCACATGCAGGGCCGCAGTCTCAAGCCCTTGTTGCAGGGCACGACACCAACCGACTGGCGCGATTCTTTTGTGTTCAGCTATACGGAAGACCCGGCCTATGCGGCCACCGATCCGGCGGACATGGTGGGCATTCGCACTGAAACAGGGTATAAATTGGTCCGTTACGCCGAGAATTCCGGTTGGGATGAACTCTTCTTTGTCGATTCCACCGCGACCGATGACGAGAAATACGAGAACACCAATCACATCGCCAATGCTGGGTTTGCAAGCATCCTGACTGAGTTGCAGACGGACATGCATAGCCGCCTCGCTGAAGTCGGACTGCTGGAAGTGCTTGAAATCCGCACCGATGGTTTGCCGATTCAAGCCGACATCATCGCTGGGGATCACTATCCCTTCGTGGTCGAAAAGTCCTCCGACCTGGTGAACTGGACCGTGACGGCAGACTACGAGGGGAGTGCCAGTCAATCCACTATCGACTTCACCGGTGGCGAGCCGACT
>JABJQI010000148.1 GCA_018663485.1 Opitutia bacterium | reverse complement strand
GGCGGTTGCGATGCTCCATGCCGCGGACTGGATGCGTGGGGCCGTCGTGGTGACGTCTGTAGCGGGGGATGTGATTCTAGAGGAAGCAGGGGGGGCATCGTTACAAATGCACCCAGCTGACCGCTTGCCACGAGCTGTTTCCGGCTTGCTGCAGATTCGCACCAAGGCGAAGGATGCAGTGTTTCTCAAGACGTCGAATCGGATCTCGCTTTACAATGAAGGAGCAGGTTTTTTTGCAATTGAGCGCTTCGAGCAAGATGTGGGCACGTCGATGGATCAGGGTAAAAGCCGGCTGATTTTTAACTTCAGGCAAGGCTTACTGGTGGTCGACAATCGTGCGCTCAGTGATGATTCACAGATGATTGTGGAGACTCCCGTTGGCCGTATTTCGGTAAAAGACGGCTGGTGGTTGATGAAAATCGAGTATGATCAACGCAACTACCAGTATGACTTTTCGATCGAATGCGCGGATGGCGTGTTACGCTTCACTGACCGGAATGGTAATGGATATACGTTGCGTAATAGCCAGCGCCTGAGAGGGGCAGGTGAGTCTTCGCGTGCCTCGATCGAAGTGTCTAAAATCTCTGACGAAGCGGGTGAGTTATTTGAAGCGTTCGCGCGAATGGAAGCTGATGCAGCGGCGCTGGAACTGCCGTCTGCAATATTCCTACCGAAAATGAAGCGCTTGAGGCAAGTGGAGAGTGAAGTCGCTGATACTTATCAAGTGCCTGAGGGCAGTACCGCGAAGCGTCCATTGGTGATTGAGTACGCCCCACAGTCTGCTGCGGTGACTCCGTTCCGTGCAGTGATTCGTGCACCATCAAGTTATCAGGCAGATCTGTTTTAAAGCGTAGCGTTATTCATCTCTTAATTTACATCGAGTTTTCTGTGCAACGACAGAAGCACTCATTTTTGTCGCGGCCTTGTGTGTATTTGAATATGTGCTAGCCCGCGCCATTGGCTATGTTGCGAAACAGCGCAGCAAGGAGATTCGGAGTGAAAGTTGTAGCTGTCGCTTTGTTGTGACGCCGAAGTGATTGAGGCTGGTTAATTCTTATTGTACATCAGCCCTTTAGTAGCGTGGAGTCGAATTATCCACTTCGGTGGCCCATGCGTGGATGCCGCCGCCCATGTTGATGACGTTTTGGAAGCCGCGAGATTCTAGGTAGTCTAGCACATTCATGCTGCGCATGCCGTGGTGGCAAAAGATCACGATGGGGCGATCAAGCGGCAGCGCTTCACAACGTTCGGGAATCTCGTTCATGGGGATGTGTAGCGCGTCTTTAATACGGCAGATATCGAGCTCCGAGCCTTCCCGCACGTCGAGAAAGATCACGTCTTCGTTGTTGTCGCGTAAAATAGAGGCTTCTAGTGCACTGATTTCCTTGTTCATTGCCAAACTTTCATGATGATTGGAGATCAAATGTCAAAGACCCCTTCCATCATCGTGCCCGCCCGACTGGCATCCACTCGTTTTCCGCGCAAACTCTTGCATGAAGTGCGGGGCAAGCCAATCATTGTGTGGACGGCTGAGCGCATTCGCGCGGTGGCTCCCGAGTTTCCGCTCTATTTCGCGGTGGATGACGATGCGCTGGAAAGCTGCCTCAGTGACGCGGGCTTCGATGTGGTGCGCACGCGCGCAGACCACCCCAGCGGCACCGACCGTCTCGCTGAGGCCAATGCATCGATCGGCGCAGCCGCAGTGATCAATGTGCAAGGCGACGAGCCACTCGTGACTGGCGAGCAAATCCGTGCCTTGGCGGCGGGGCTCGCAAGTGGTGCGGCCATGTCGACCCTTGCCATCCGGTTTGACCGCCCAGAGGATTTTGCCAATTCCAACCAAGTCAAAGTCGTTCGCGACCGAGCAGGCATGGCGCTATATTTTTCCCGTTCACCGATTCCGTTTGCTCGAGATGCGGGAGGCAAGGTCGATGCGGCATGGCTGGCGGCGCACCCGTGCTACCGTCACCTTGGGCTTTACGCTTACGATGCCGACTTCTTAAGTGCATTCTCGACCCTGAAGCCTGGTTTTCTGGAGAACATAGAGAACTTGGAGCAACTACGCGCGATGGAGCATGGCTACCGTATTCATGTCGGCATTACTGACCAACCAACCATCGGAATTGATGCTCTCGAAGACGTTGCTGAGTTTGAAGCGCGTCTGTCAGCTTGACAAAGCGCCCTGCGCACAGCCGTATTCACACTATGGAGAATGTAAGACCATCCCTTGAAGTCGATCCTGCCAGCTTGCCTGACGCACGTGGTCACTTCGGCATCTATGGCGGCATGTATGTGCCCGAGACTCTGATGACGCCGCTCTTTGAGTTGACCGAAGCCTATGAGACTGCGCGCAAAGATCCCGAGTTTCAGAAAGAACTCGATTTTCAGTTGCGTGAGTTTGCCGGCCGGCCGACCAATTTGTATTTCGCCGAACGGCTGACAGCGTACTGTGGTGGGGCCAAAATCTACCTAAAGCGCGAAGATTTGCTCCACACCGGAGCGCATAAAATCAACAACGCTCTCGGTCAAGCGCTGCTCGCTAAACGAATGGGCAAGAAACGCATTATCGCCGAGACAGGTGCTGGTCAGCATGGTATCGCCACTGCTGCGATGTGTGCGAAAATGGGCTTCGAGTGCGTGATTTACATGGGCGAGGAGGACATGCGTCGTCAATCCTTGAACGTTTACCGTATGCGGCTTTGTGGAGCTGAGGTGCGGAGCGTCACCGCGGGGCAGCGCACGCTCAAGGAAGCAGTTAACGAAGCGATGCGTGACTGGGTCACCAACATCCGCACCACGCATTACATTATCGGTTCCGCGCTCGGTTCGCATCCATTCCCAATGATGGTGCGCGACTTTCATCGCGTGATTGGTGAAGAGTGTCGCCGCCAGATTCTGGCGAAAGAGGGGCGCTTGCCGGACGAAATCGCCGCCTGCGTGGGTGGTGGTTCGAATGCGATCGGTATCTTTTTTGCGTTCCTCAAAGATTTGAATGTCAAACTCACCGGTGTCGAAGCGGGTGGCGAATCCATCACCCGCGGGCATCATGCAGCTCGATTTGAAGGTGGTCAGTTGGGCGTGCTGCAAGGCGCGAAGACTTGGATTCTACAGGACGAGGACGGCCAAATCGACCTCACGCACTCTGTTTCTGCAGGGCTTGATTACGCGGCCGTGGGCCCGGAGCACGCTTATTACAAGGAGAAGGGCCGCATCGACTTTGGTTATGCGACTGACGCCGAGGCGCTGGATGGATTCAAGGCGCTTTGTTCGATCGAAGGTATCGTGCCTGCACTGGAATCTTCACATGGCATCGCTTACACAATGAAGCGCGCTAGCGAGATGTCGTCCGATCAAATCATCATCGGCAACCTCAGTGGCCGCGGTGATAAGGATGTGCAGGAAGTGGCTCGCGTGCTCGGCGATCAGGACTAACTCGTAACTCTAATACCATGTTATTAGTCATCGATAATTTCGACTCCTTTACCTACAATCTCGTACAGTACTTTGGCGAACTTGGGGTCGAGCAGCAGGTTTACCGCAACAATGCAATCACTGTGGAGCAGGCACTGGAGCTGAACCCAGATCGCGTGATGATCTCGCCGGGGCCTTGTTCGCCGAACGAGGCTGGGGTCAGCTTGGAGATGATCGCGGCCTTCGCGGGCAACAAGCCACTACTCGGAGTTTGCCTCGGACATCAAAGTATTGGCCAGCATTTCGGTGGTAAAGTGGTGCGCGCAGAACGCCTCATGCATGGTAAAACCTCGCCGGTGAAGCACCATAATACGGATATTTTTGCAGGCTTGCCTAATCCTATGCAAGCTACTCGTTATCACTCGCTTATTGTTGAACGGGCGACACTGCCCGATTGCCTCGAAGTGACCGCCGAAACCGACCAAGGTGAAATCATGGGCCTAGCCCACAAG
>JABJQI010000065.1 GCA_018663485.1 Opitutia bacterium | reverse complement strand
TTGGCGAAATTTCGTTGTCTGCGAACCCGCATCGCGCGATTCAATCCGCGCCGCGTGGTGGTCCGCGTCACGAGCAGAAGTTGCTCGAGGTGCAGGAGGAGGAGTGCCAACTGGTTTTCGTAGGCGACTCGATTACACATTTTTGGGAGCGGGACGGGGAGTTTGGTTTGCCGGTTTGGGAGCGTTACTACGAGCACCGTGAGGCATTGAATCTAGGTTTTGGCGGCGACCGAACCGAGTGGGTCAATTGGCGTTTGCAAAATGGTGAAGTCGATGGGATCGATCCGAAAGTCGTGGTTTTGATGATTGGCACCAATAATACCCATGTGACCAAAGACGCACCTGAAGAGACGCTTGCCGGCATTGCCAGTAACTTGCGGACGATCCGTTACCATATGCCGAATGCTAAAGTGTTGCTGCTATCCATTTTTCCACGTGGGGAGGGGGCTGAGGATCCGTTACGTCAAATCAATGAGCAGATTAATGAGCAGTTGCCAGAATTGGCAGCGCGTGATGCCGCAGTCTATCATCTAAATATAAATGAACACTTTCTGGATGCGCAGGGACGTCTACCACGTGCGATCATGCCTGATTTGTTACACCCCAATACCAAAGGCTATGAAATCTGGGCTGCTGCGATGGAGCCGACACTTAGCCAACTTTTGAATGATCAACCAGTTGAGTAACTATATGAAATACATACAACAATATCTCCGCAAAAGTTTGTCGCTGTGCATACTTTTCAGTGCATGTTTTCAGGCGCTTTCCGCTCAGCATCGCACGACTAATGCGCAGCCTCGGGATGATTGGTGGCTAGTTCGCCACGAAGCAAAATTGCAGGAGATTGCTACGCATGGGGATGAGATTGATCTCGTTTTTATTGGCGATTCGATCACGCATTTTATGGATGACCGTGCACCTGGATTAGTCGAGCGCACGTTCCCTGGGATGCCTCATCTCAACCTTGGCTATAGCGCAGACCGCACCGAGAATGTGCTGTGGCGTTTGCAAAACGGAGAGATCGATGGGATTTCGCCGAAAGTCGTGGTGTTGATGATCGGCACCAATAACACGGGGCACCGGCGCGATCCAGCAGCCGAGACGCTCGGTGGTATTCGGTTGATCGTGGAAACCTTGCAGAGGCAACTGCCGGAATCAAAAGTGCTGCTACTCTCGATTTTTCCCCGTGGAGCGAGTGCCGGGGATCCATTGCGCCAACTCAACGAACAGATCAATGCGGAACTGCCGCGCTTGGCTGATGGGCAGACTGTATTTTATCAGAATATCAATGATGCCTTTCTCGATGCCGAGGGGCGTCTGCCGAAAGATGTCATGCCGGACTTGCTGCATCCTAATCGGAAAGGGTATGAGCTCTGGCTAGCAGCGATACAGCCAAAAGTTCAACAGCTACTTGCTCGGCAGCAGTTACCGACGCCACCTGAAGTTTGGAGTCACTACGATCCAGATTCGGGTGACTTTAATGAAGAAATTATCAAGGAAGAAACGAAGGACGGTATATATTACAAGGAGTCCTACATCTCTGCATATGTGAATGGCGAAGAGGTCCGCGTCTACTGCAAATATGCGGTCAAAGCGAGTGTCAGTAATGCGCCGGGCCTAATGGATGTGCATGGTTGGATGGCTGGCCCGCGGCCTGATATGAGTTATGTGAATGATGGTTGGGCGGTGATGTCGCATGACTATTCCGGGATTACGAGCCGTCCTCACTATACGAAATATCCTGAGCCATTGGCGCATGGGCACATGGATGCCCGAAGGATGGGGCATAGCCTGATCTACAGTCGCATGCCTGATGGCAGTCAATTGACCGACCCCAAAGCCACATCGCATTATTTATGGAATGCGATTCAGCGACGTGTACTCAGTTATCTACTGGCGCAGAAGGAAGTGGACGCCTCACGCATCGGCGCAAAGGGCTACTCCTATGGCGGCACGATTATGTGGAACATGGCCATGGACCCGCGGGTGAAGGCGGTTGTCGCTCACTTTGGTATTGGATGGATTGAATACTACCGGAACCGTGCCGTATGGAAGTATAACCAGCCCATTAAAGCCCCTGATACGACTCCAGGCGAGGCACTCTTTTTGTCGGCCTTGGCTCCGCAGGCGCATGCACCTTATATCAACGCTGCCAGCTTGTGGCTAAATGGATCAAACGATCACCATGGGGGGCATGAACGAGCATGTGATACCTTCACACGCTTTAAGCCTGAAGTGCCATGGGATTTTGCGGTGCAGGCTCGCGGGCATCACAATGTGGAAAAACTGGGTAACGATTGTAAGCTATGGCTTGAAAAGCACGTTTTAGGAAAAGAACATTTCTGGCCCGCTCGATCAGTGTCGGTGCTCAGGCTCGGCTCCGACGGGGTGCCTGAGCTGCATGTGACTCCGGTAAATCCTGAGCGGATCAAGCAGTTGCAAGTGTATCAGTGCCTGAACACGGCGAACAATATTGAACGCTACTGGCGCGATGTAAAATCCGTGCGCAAGGGAAACACATGGGTCGCGAAGCTGCCGGTCATGAATGTGGATGATTATGTATTTTCGTATGCCAATATTCACTATGAAAACGACTGCGTTGTGTCGTCGGATTTTGAAGCGGTGATTCCGTCGCACCTTGGCAACGCGGTGGCAACGGATACCAAAGCGGATGCGCTGCCAGGCGGAGCCGACAGATGGAGTCATGCTGCACCAGCTGAAGGCGTCGGTGGGATCGAAGGGTTCCGTCCGATTGACAACCGCAGAGGCACCAGTAGCGAGCAATTCGCTGACCCTAAATGGCGAGCACCGGAAGGAGCCGAGCTGTCATTCAAATTTTACTGCACCCAGCCGCAAACACTGATCCTGAATGCGGGGCGCGCCTCGGCCGAAATCGAAATCACCGCGTCCGATGAGTGGCAGAGTATGACGATACCCGCTTCGCAGTTGAAGCAATCGAATGGGGCTGCGTTGGGAGATTGGGCGCAAGTGAAGCGCATTGGATTTAAGCCGAAGGCAGGATCAGACATCACCAAGGTGATCTTTGCGGACTTTGAGTGGAAGGGGGCGGCCGGCAAAGCGATTCAGTCCAGTCAGTCCCTGAAATTGGGCAAAGACGGTAAAGCTTATCTGACCAAAGAGGCGGCGAGTTTTATTGAAAGCTTCTGGCGCGTGATGAATGATCAGGGCGTTGAGGGGAAGGCGATCAGTGTGGGCGGTAAACAATTTGAGCGCGGTTTGGGCGTGCATTCTGATTCAAGAATCAGTTTTGCGTTGAACGGTCAGTTTACCGAATTTCACGTGGTTCCTGGGCCAGATGATGCGCACCAGGGGCTGCTGGAAATGTCGATTTTGATCGACGGGAAAGAGGTGTTTGATAGCGGAAAAGTGAGCAGTTCCAGGTTTGAGGCCAAGCCCATCACGATTCCAGTAAGCGGTGCAAAAGAGTTGACCCTGGTTGTGACAGATGGCGACGACGGACCGGGCGGTGATCACGCTAGTTGGGGCGATGCCTATCTGAAGTAGAAAATAAAGAGAATGCAGTGATATTAGGGAGTGTGCGAGAGCGGAGACAATTTCACCTAGAATCGCACGTATGTGCGATGTTTGAAGCCTGTGGCTTCTGCTAGTATTGGAGGCATTTATGCAGGTGCGCCGTAATTCATTTAAACAAAACAGGACGAATTCGTCACAGGCCACTTCATTAAAAAGGGAACTGTCATGAAAAAAATACTATTTTCTGGATGTCTATCAATCATGGTAATCACCGGACATGCAGAAGGGGCAAATCTTTCTGATTCTACTTCAGTGAATGCTTCCAGTCAGAATAAAGTGGAGGTCGCCGAAAGCCACCCGAATATCATCTACATCCTGGCCGATGATTTGGGCTACGGTGAACTGGGGTGCTACGGGCAGGAGAAAATAGAAACCCCCAATATCGACAAGCTTCGTTCCGAGGGGATTAAGTTCACCCAGCACTACTCCGGTTCGGCGGTCTGCGCTCCCTCGCGCTGCGTCCTGCTGACCGGAAAGCATAGTGGTCACGCCTATATCCGCGGCAACGATGAATGGGAATTCGTGTAAGGTCCGTTATGGAGCGATGACAAAAGAGATTGAGCTGAAGGCGGGTGGAACCCGCACGCTTTCGGGCACAGACTTTGAATAATCAGGAGCACGCATTAGCTGGAGAGGATGCTGGAAACCCATCAGAGGACGACACGTTGAAGGTTTATTTTTTTCTGAGGGGATTACACACGAATCATCACAACTAAACGAAAATACATACAAATACTGGTCACAATGACAAGTATAGGGCTGCTCTCTGGCACCAGCTTGGCAGCTGTGTACGTCGGAGGAGGAATCGCGGGTGATTGGACAGACAACGCTAACTGGACTGGATCAGCTCCCACCGGTGCTACTGTCTCTGGACTCTATTTTAAAAATGGCACAAATACCCCAGCCCTCTATACCTCTACACAAGGCACCACACTCGAAAAATTTGACATCAACATTGGCCAAGCAGGCACTACTGGTTCATTGACTATAACTGGTGGTACCCTCAATATTAATAATACTTGGGGCATTATCATCGGTCAACAAGGGGTTGGTAATCTCATCATTGATGGCGGCAGCCTTAATCAGCTCGATGACAATAACTTAAGATTTGGTAATGCAGCAGGAACCGCAACGGTAAGTCTTTTATCGGGATCATTCACAACGGCTGCCACCGCGGCCCAGGTGAACGCCAACGCGACGATTAGTATTGTAGATGGTACCGCCTCTTTTGGAGGAACATTCTCTACAATTGCTGAGACTGCTCAAATCGACTTTACGTCTGGCGGCACTGGTTCGTTGAGCATTACAGGTGCTGATTTGGCTTACTACGAAGGTTTGTTTGATGACGGGAATCTAAGCGTTGATGGTGATGAAACTGGCGTTTTCGCTGATCACTTCAGTGTATCAGGAACAGGAACTAACCTGACCATTACATCGATCCCTCCGCTTGTATGGGATACGGTTTCCGATGGAGCCTCTGCTCTGAAGGGAAATATCACTAGTGTCCAGTTAAGGACTGTTTGAGTTTCTGTAGGTTGTTCATTTTAAGCGACTAATGAATAAAAACAGGTGTCACGCATTTGAACGCGCTGGCCGAAGTAATGAGTGTTCGTTCTCAATAAGGAATGAACACTGGTCGCCCTATCTTCACACAAGTCATCGATCTTCTGGATCGCAAAGAGTTCCACTGCTGCATGAGCTTGCATCCGATGCCGAGGGTCAGCAAAGGCATGACTGCGAGAGATCAATTCCTCGCAATGGCTTTTGCTCAGATCACTTTCAGGGAGAGTCTTCGAGATATTGAAGCTTGTTTGAGAGGATGCTCGCATCTCTACGCGATGGGTATCCGAGGCAACGTCACACGAACCAATCTCGCTTATGCGAACGAGCATCGTGACTGGCGTGTTTACGAAGCACTCGCACAAGTTTTGATCCGCAAGGCGAGACGACTTTATCGCGAAGACTCCAACGGACTCGACATCGACGAGATGGTTTATGCAGTCGATGCTTCCACGATTGATTTGTGCCTGTCGATGTTTCCATGGGCTAATTTCAGGAAAACCAAAGCCGCGATTAAGCTTCACACTCAAATTGACCTGACTGGATCTATCCCTGTATTCATGCAGATTACAGACGGATCGGTTCATGACGTTCACTTCATGGATCGGATGCTTTTTGAAGCTGGAAGTATCTATGTATTCGACCGTGGATACCTGGACTTTTCCCGACTCTTTAAAATCGAAAGAGCCAATGCCTATTTTGTCATACGAGCAAAAAGCAATATGAGATTCAGCCGATGTAAGTCTCGTCCGGTCGACAAATCCTGCGGTCTTCGCTGTGATCAAACGATTCGGTTGTGCACTTACAAAAGCAAGCGAGACTACCCGAACAAACTCAGACGTATCAGCTTCTTTGATACCGATACTCGAAAGCGTCTTGTCTTCCTGACCAACCACTTCGATCTGCCAGCACAGGCCATCCCAGCCATTTACAAACGCCGCTGGCAGATCGAACTGTTTTTCAAGTGGATCAAACAAAAACTGCGTATCAAAGCATTCTTCGGCACCAGCGAGAACGCCGTGCGAACCCAAATATGGATTGCAATCTGCGTTTACCTGATGGTGGCCTGTCTCAATAAGGTGCATGGGATGGATGAAAGTCTCAGTAGAATACTACAAATCTTGAGCGTGAACGTGTTTCAGAAAGTGCCTTTCAATCAGCTACTTGGAGATTTTGCTACTGTAAGTGAGGGGGTTGGGTTTTCTAAGCAATTGATTTTCAATGACCTTTAACTGGACGCTAGTGATATGAGATATTATCTCTAACGGCATGAATATCAATAATTAATGGCTTGATTTTTGTACCTTATTTGGTACTTTTACGATATGGATTCAGGT
>JABJQI010000071.1 GCA_018663485.1 Opitutia bacterium | reverse complement strand
GGTGGTGGATGCTGCGGTGGCGGCGGTAGTGACAATGAAGGCGGTTGCTGCAATGACGAGCCAAAGGGCGAAAGCGAATGCTGCAGCTCTGAAGAGCCAAAGGCTGATGGTGGCTGCTGCTCTCAGTAACTGAGCGTGTCGACATCGCAGAGCTTGTTCGCTAAGCGCTAATTTTGCTCAAGCCCTCGTTTTACGATGAGGGCTTTTTAGTGTGCGTAGCTGAGGGTTCAGGCTGCCTAGTCTTTAATAGCCGCGATTCGGCGAAAGCCACTTTTCAGTCTTCTCCAGATCGAAACCTTTGCGCTGTGCATAGTCTTCGAACTGGTCTTTCGCCATCGGCCCGACTTGAAAGTATTTGGCTTCAGGGTGACCAAAGTAGAGGCCGCTGACAGCGCTGCCGGGATTCATGGCAAAGCTTTCAGTGAGGCTGGCGCCGCAGTTGGCTTCGGCATTGAGTAGCTTCCAAATCATCTCCTTTTCGGTGTGGTCGGGTTGGCTCGGGTAGCCAGCTGCTGGACGGATGCCGCGGTATTCTTCTTTGATAAGTTGCTCGTTGCTAAGTATTTCGTCGGGCGCATAGCCCCAGAGCTCTTTACGCACGCGTGTGTGAGTGTATTCAGCGAGCGCTTCGGCAAATCGGTCGCCAATGGCTTTGACCATGATCGAGCTGTAGTCGTCCTGTGCGTCTTCGAATTCTTGCGCAAATGTATCTACACCTTCGATACAGCAGGCGAAAGCACCAGAGGTGTCGACTTGCCCAGATTCCTTGGGTGCGACGAAGTCGGCGAGCGCGTAGTAGGTGTCACTTTTTACTTTCTTCTTTTGTTGGCGTAAAGTGCAGAAAGTGCCGATGGTTCGGCCTGAGTCATCATAGAGTTCGATATCGTCGCCCACCGAGTTGGCAGGAAAGAGGCCGACCACGCTGCGGGCGCGAAAGCGTTTCTCGTCGATGATGCGCTTGAGCAAGGCATGAGCATCGGCAAGGATGACGCGGGCCTGTTCGCCATATTTTTTATGCTCAAGAATTTTTGGATACACCCCTTTGAGCTCCCAGGTCCAGAAGAGTGGTGAGTAGTCGAAGTATTGGCTGAGATCTTGGAGGTCGATATGGTCGGCTACAGTGATGCCTGGCGTGTTGGCTGCTTTGAGTTGCGCGTTGGGCCAGTCGCAAGTGAAGCGTTTAGCTTGTGCCGCCGCGAGCGGCAGGAAGTCAGTCGCCTTGTTGTTGGCAGCAAAGCGAATACGCTGTTTTTCTTGATCCGCACTGACTTCGGCTGCGTAGGCTTCGCGCTTCTCAGGGTTGAGTAGACTATTGCAGACTTCAGTCACTAGGGACGCATCCCCGACGCGCACGACGGGGTGGTTGTAGTGCGGAGCGATCTTAATCGCGGTGTGCGCCTTGCTGGTGGTGGCACCGCCAATTAGTAGGGGCTGAGTGAAGCCGCGCTTTTTCATTTCATCGGCGTTATAAATCATCTCATCGAGTGAGGGTGTGATCAAGCCTGAGAGACCGATGATGTCGGCGCCCCATTCTTGCGCTTCTTTGAGGATTGCATCGCAGGAGACCATGACGCCGAGGTCTTTGACTTCATAATTATTACACGCGAGCACCACGCCGACGATATTTTTACCGATGTCGTGCACGTCGCCCTTGACGGTCGCAATCAGAAATTTACCCGCAGAGGAGCTCTCGGTGGAATCGCTCTTTTCGGCTTCCATGAATGGCAGCAGGTGAGCGACGGCGCGCTTCATCACGCGGGCGCTCTTCACCACTTGTGGGAGGAACATGTCGCCATCGCCGAACAGTTTCCCGACGACCTTCATTCCGGCCATCAACGGCCCTTCGATCACGTTGAGTGGTCGCGGGTATTGGAGGCGCGCTTCCTCGGTGTCGGCGTCGATGTGCGCGACGATTCCTTTGACCAATGCGTGGGACAGGCGTTCTTCAACAGTGCCGTTGCGCCAGTCATCCTTTAGCTCAGTCGTTTTTTTTTCTGCGGCAGCAGGCACTGCCCCACCGCCAGATTTAAGAAAAGTTTCGAGGATTTCTGGATTTTTTTCGGCGGTGGCGCGTTCGAACAGCGCGCGCAGCACGTTCATGCCTTCGAGCATGGCGGCGTTGATGCGTTCTTCGGGGCTGCCGGTGCCGAGTGTGACGGTGCCGGCTTTGATGGCTTCGGCAAAGTCGATGAGCTTTTCGGTGCTTTCGTCGTTACGGTTCAGCAATACGTCTTCGACCAACACCTTGAAGGCCGGGTCGATCTTGTCGTAGTCCATCAGCATGCCAGGATTGACGATGGCCATGTCGAGGCCCTTCGCGATGCCGTGATGCAGGAAGGCGGCGTGCATGGCTTCGCGCACGGGATTGTTCCCGCGGAAACTGAAGGAGATATTGGATAGTCCGCCGCTGGTGCGCGCACCGGGGCAGCGCTTTTTGACTTCCTCCACAGCTTCGATAAAATCGACAGCGTAGTTATTGTGCTCCTCCATGCCAGTGGCGACGGTGAGGATGTTGAGGTCGAAAATAATGTCCTGCGGGTCCATGCCCACCTCTTCGGTGAGAATTTTAAAGGAGCGCTCTGCGATGGCGACTTTGTCGTCGCGCGTTGCGGCTTGGCCCTTCTCATCGAACGCCATGACGATGGTCGACGCACCATAGCGCATGATCTTTTTGGCCTGTGCGCGGAACTCGTCTTCACCGCCCTTGAGGCTGATGGAGTTGACGATGCACTTACCTTGCACGCACTTGAGACCTGCTTCGATGACGGACCACTTGGAGCTGTCGATCATGATCGGCACCTTACAGATGTCTGGTTCGGAGGCGACGAGGTTGAGGAAGCGAGTCATGCAGGCTTCGCCGTCGAGCATCCCTTCGTCGAAATTAATATCAATAATCTGCGCGCCTTTCTCGACTTGCGAGAGCACGATGGCGAGGGCGCCAGTGAAGTCGTCGTTTTTGATCAGCTTCTTAAAACGTGGTGAGCCGGTTACGTTCGAGCGTTCGCCGACATTGACGAACGGTGTTTCGCCCATAATAATGTTGAAGGCTTCGAGTCCACTCAAGCGTTGTGCAGGCACTGCAGTGGGGATCGCGCGTGGTGCGTATTGACTGACTTCTTCAATGATGGCTGCGATGTGATCTGGCGTGGTGCCACAGCAACCGCCGACCATGTTGACTAGGCTGTCCTTGGCAAAACTGCCGACGGCGCCGCCAGTGTGAGCGGGTGTTTCGTCATAACCGGTGGCGGCCAACGGATTCGGCAGGCCGGCATTTGGATACACGTGGACGTAGGTGTCGGCCACGCGGGAAAGATCGGCGAGGAATGGCCGCATGAGGTCCGCGCCGAGCGCACAGTTCAGGCCGACGCAGAGTGGCCTAGCGTGACGGATCGAGTTCCAGCAAGCTTCAACGGTTTGGCCGGAAAGCGTGCGGCCGGATAGATCGGTGATGGTGACCGAAATAATGACGGGTAGGCGCGCTTCCTGTGTGTCGAAGAAATCTTCGATCGCATGCAGGCAAGCCTTAAGGTTGAGCGTATCAAAGACGGTTTCTGGCAGGAGCAGATCCACCCCGCCTGCGACGAGGTCTTCAACTTGCTCGTAGTAGGCTTTGTACAATTCATCGTAACTGGTGGCGCGGTATTCCGGACGGTTGACGTCGGGTGAGAGTGAGCAGGTGCGGTTGGTTGGTCCGATGGCGCCAGCGACAAAGGTCGGGCGGCCTTGCTCTTCGGAGACGGCATCGGCGACACGGCGGGCAAGCTTGGCGGATTCGATGTTGATGTCACGTACGCGGTGCTCGAGGCCGTAGTCGGCCTGTGCGATGGTGGTGCCCGAGAAAGTGTTGGTCTCGATGATGTCCGCGCCTGCTTCGAGGAACTGGCGGTGGATCGTCTCGATGATGTCCGGCCGGGTGATGCTGAGCAGGTCGTTGTTGCCCTTGAGATCACCTTTTACGTCGTCAAATGACGCGTTGCGGAAATCCTGCTCCTCCAGCTTGTATTGCTGGATCATGGTGCCCATCGCGCCGTCAAGAAAGACGATACGCTCTGCGAAGAGGTCGGCGAGGAGCTGACCTTTGGCGGTCAGTGGTTTAGTGAAAGTTTTCTGGCTCATGAAATTTAAATATCAACATATCATTATATATTGATATGTTATAGCAAGATTAGATTTCGGGCGATAATTAGCGGCGACTCAGCTAAAATAAATATAGCTGGGTGACATTGTAAATAATTGTTGGCGTGAATGTCGAGAGTGTGCACTGATTTACATCATGAATATAAATGCCAGAATTTCAAAGGAATGGCGCCGCCGGATGCTGTTTATGCTTTTTATGGTTTCCACGATTTCGGCTTGGTTCTTGTGGGATGGTTATGTCGTGTGGCCGAATGGGGCGGAGCGGCATGCTGAATTTGTCGAAATCGAGGCAGCGATGGTTGCATCTGGTAAGATCGAGGCTGTGGAGCATAAGGCGCACGGTGCTGAGGTGAATGAATACCTTCGAATCGAGTGGGAGCGCTATGCGAAGAAAGCGGGTTATAAGCGCGACATCCCGAAAGAGCGCACGGATGCGTCGATCCGTGAGCAGCGCATCATCGGCTGGGTGATGATGACTGGCTCGGTGTTTTTTGGTTTGTGGGTGCTGTGGAACCACAAGTTGAGCGTGCGGGCCGAGGGCGATGTCGTCATCGGCACGTCCGGTCAGCGCGTGGAGTTGGACTCGATCGTGAAGATCGACCGCAAGCAATGGGCCAAAAAAGGCATCGCCTTCGCAATCTACGAGGTCGAGGGCAAGCCGCGCCGCCTTACATTGGATGATCACAAATTTTCTGGCTGTGAGGCCATTATTCTTGAGGCGGAGCGCCGGATTAAACAACGAAGCGAGCAGGAAGCTTAATCGCGCAATCTCTCGACATCCGAGTTTGGACATCTAGTGCTTGATCGACATGAATCATCTCCGTGAACAATTTCCTAATATTCCTGAAGCGTCCTGGCCTGTACTGGAGCGCTGGGCGGTGCTGCTGCGTGAGTGGAATGAGAAGATCAACCTGATTTCGCGTAAGGATATCGAGCATCTGGAGGATCGCCACCTGTCGCATTGTTTGGCGATTACCAATCATCTAAAGTTAATGAATGGCACGCGGATTATGGATGTCGGCACGGGCGGTGGCTTTCCTGGGATCATTATGGCGATCTGCTATCCGCAGGCGCATTTCACCTTGATCGACTCGATTGGGAAGAAGATCACGGTGGTGCAGGATTTGATCGCCCAGCTTGGTTTGAAAAATGTTGAAGCTAAGCAGATCCGCGCAGAGGAGGTTAAAAAGCAGTTCGATTTCGTGACCGGCCGTGCAGTGAAAAACCTGCCCGAATTTTTCATGTGGATTAAGAACAATGTGCGTCGCGGCGAAAAGAACACGATCCCGAATGGTGTGCTGTACTGGAAGGGCGGCGAAATGGATGACGAGTTGGAAGTGCTTGGTATTCGCCCGCGCAAGGTGATCAATTTAGAAGAGACGTTTACGGATCCTTATTTTGAGCAGAAATATATCCTACATTTCGATGCCCGTGATGTGCAACGCGCTCGCAAGCCGCCGAGAGTGGAGCAGTAGTTGCGGAACTTTGAAAGTGCTGTGCGCGCTGGTTACTATGCCCTTGAGTGCGAGCCAGGGTGTGGCCTGGCTTGTGAACAACTCTGGCGAAGGCGTCCGACAAGCGGACACGCCACGTTCTCATGTGCTAGACTTTGAATATTTGCTTAGTCGTTTGTCTGTTCACTCGCGGCGGCACGCTTTCGTGGCAGGCCTATAACCAGCACGATGAATAAAGGTAGGCCGACTAGGAAGCCGAGCAGTGTGCTGCCAGTTAATTCGGCGAGGCCGAAGCCGGCTATATAGGCGAGTAGCAGCGAGACTCCAGGGCATAGCCCCTTGCTGCCGCAACCACCTGACGAACAATTAGTATTTTGGTGAGTCATACTCGTTAGAGCGCGAAGGTGCCGATTTTATTTCATGCGCTACACTTTCTGTTGGCTGTCATTGAGGGGGCCGGCGACTTGCCATTGCTTAAATATATTGCGCATTTCGATGCCCGCGATGTTCTGCGCGCGCAAGCCGCTGAGAGTGGAGCAGTCATTGCGGCCGGCCGGTTTAGGCTCGTGCCGTATCTTCAGTGAGAGTAGCGTAGTTAATTTATTTTATCTGCGCTACCTTTTTGGTGTTTTTGAATCGGCAGCGCGGCTCGAAAGTAAGCGGGGAGTTGGCT
>JABJQI010000074.1 GCA_018663485.1 Opitutia bacterium | reverse complement strand
CTGATTATGGGAACCTTGACTGTAGCCTCATTTCTTATGGTTATGGGGAATATTCTCTCGGATGTAATAGTCGCTTTCGTGGATCCTCGTGTAAAATTTCACTAAAGCCATGAAGCTCTTGATCGGAATCTCATTCATGTTTGTGGCTGCTGTCAGCTTTGCGGCCGAGCAAGAAGGCCTAATGTTGCCTACGATTAGTTGGGGGTATAATCTGAGTAGGACAGCAGGAGAGCTTGTTTTGTTTAAGCCGCTAAAATTTCTCATTGAGAATCGAATAATACGTACAAATTGAATGCCGTAGCATTAGAACCGGCCACCGGAGGCCCAATTCATTGCACTTTCGCGCTGGTCCATGCGGTAATAGCGAACCTTGGCTGAAGTGAATGGTTTGGAGAGCGTCGCCATCCACTCCTCCCACTTCTGATCGCCCACAATCGCGATCCGAGTAAAATCACCGTGATGCTTGAGTTCAAACTTGGTATCCGCCCAAAGCCCTCCGTCAGCCCAGCCGTGGAAATCCTGCATCCCTACGAAGAGCGAAATTTTGTGATACTCCTCAATCTGCGACTCCAATAAAGGCGTGATAATTTCAAAATCCAACTCCGTCAGTTTGTCGATGCATTCAATCGCGACGAAGTCACCTTGAGTCTCCGCTAATATATGATTCATAATCTGAGTATAGCCATCGCATAGGACCTAGCAATCATCAGAGTCAAAAAATGACGCCATTAAAATAAGTCATACGAAAGTAGCAGCAGCCAGTCAGTGATAACCAACACAGCCACTTTTCTCATATCATCCTTTTTAGTATAATTTGATTTAAGCATTGGCGGCTGAATTTTAGCATTGCGGCAAGCGTGCGAGATGAAGTGTTGTTTGCATATGCTTGCATATCAAATCTTTCAAACCATGCCGACGGCACTGGCAGCAACACTGTTTACTTATCTCCGCAAAGAAGAGCGCGAGTCCTACAAGGGCGTAGTCCAGCAACTCGCTGAGCAGCAAAAAATGCGCCCAGTATTCATTACCAAGCAATCGCCAGACAAACAGGTAACCTTGCTAACTGCTGCCTGTAGTCGTAAGCCAGCCGAGCAGATTGCCATGCAAGTGCTGGAAGTCTGGCTGATGCGTGGTCGCCAAGAAATGTTAATCGACTTTCTAGATCGGATGAACATCAAGCATGACGGCGCAGGCATGGTCGAAAAATTTCCAGCAGCCATGGATGCGACTTTGCTCAGCAAGGCACTTACAGCAATGCGTGAAACCTATCCAGCGGGGGAAGTTGCCTTGTATCTTTACGTGCTTCAGGAGCAGCAAGAAGGTGGCTGGCCAGAACTAAGCGCCTTGCTCGAGACCGAGCCATGGCTAGGCGCCCAATAGTTGAATCCCAGTGCACTCTCATGAGTATACATAATCAGCCGATCAAAGGCACACGACAGAACGTAGCTAGCAAAATCCTCAAGCCATTTGCTTGGGCCGGCATCGTGCTACTGGTCTGGCTGCTGACCGATCGAGCATTCCTGCACCACATCTGCAGCTTGAGTGAGGTGATGGAGACTCACATTGGCCGATCCGCTGAGTCGCTGCCAGACTATCCCTGCACCGTCGGCGCACACCGCGGCGCATCTCTCGATCACCTAGAGAACAGCTATTCAGCTTTGCTCGCGGCCGACCAAGACCCCCAGTATGCGTTCATCGAGTTCGATGTCCAATACACCAAAGACGGCCAGATTGTGGTCTTTCATGACAAGCGACTTCTGCGCCTATTCGGTAAACTCGCCACCATCAACAACTCAACTTACGCTGAACTGATGAAGGCCACCGACGGGCAGATCGTGCGCTATCTAGATGTCATCGGCGCCGTCAATAAAAAGCTAAATATTGAGATCAAGTCACAAGGCGATTATGAAGAGGACTGCCGCCTCGCGGATGTCATCATCCAAGACATACAAGCTCGCGGCCGAGAGAAAGATATTATGATCAGTTCGATCTCCAGCGATGTGGTCCGCTACATTGATGAAATGCACCCCTCCATCCCGACCGGTCAAATCTATTGGCTCACCTCATCCACCTACCTTCATTTCGATCTACTAACCAAACGCTTGTATCAAGAATTTAACGAATCGAACGCGGACTACCTGATGCTACACGTCGCAAATCTTCGTAATATCGAGGGCTTATTGGCACTTAAACCAGAGGGGAAAACCATCATCTTCTGGGATTTCGAAGACCACATGTATCTGGTGCGAGAAGACTATCACGATCGGCTTTGGGGCACCTCAGTGATCGGCGATCTCTGGCAAAAAATCGTTTATCGGTTCATCTGATGTATGCGCTGCTTAAAAGGTAGCATGTTCTCATGTTAACCGCTGCCGTTGTCTCTCTGGTATAGCTGAGCTATCGACCAGTTGCTGGATTTATTTCAACTGCAATAACTAGGTCGTTGTAGTCTTTGTCACCCCCGCCTGGCTGGTCTTCAAAACCGATGATCAGAGTATTGCTATCATAAACCGCCAGCAGCTTTGCGTGATTTATTTGATCGGGGTTACTTTCTGGATCGACCCAAAACACCAAGCCATCTTCGTTTTGCGCACCGTCTCGAATCAAGAACAGGTCGACTAAACTACCCTTTTTAAGCTGTCCTAAATCAACGTAGTCTCCGGGGATTAAGGGAATATTTTCGTTGGTCTCGGTGCTTCGAGTCTCTGCATCTGTGAAGTAGGAATACGCAGAAGACGCATTTGGAAAAATGAGGCTTTGATCCCCGTTATTTTCGATTCCTAGAGTGTTTTGAAAGATAGTGCCTTCCTTTAAAAAATAAACTCTGACATCGGAGTCTTCAGTTAAGAGTAGTTCGTCGAGTGCCAGATTCTCGGTGTTTTCATCAATATTGTCTCTTTCACTGTAAACGCCATCCAAATAGTCCATCACTTCTGTCAGACCGTTTTCCAAAAAATCAGCATAGCGGGGATCTTCGGGGTCCGCTTTTACTTCCGAAATAATCTCCAAGCCCTTCGGCCTTGCCGAGGACTGCAGCAAAGGGGCCAAGCCTTCTGATCTTACAGGCGACTCCGGCTGCACTCCTGCGACCTGTTGCCGGTCAAAGTCTAGATTTGGTGTGTTTTTCGACTCAGTCGCTTGAACGGGATCGTTCGTTTGAGTCGACGCTGTTTCGTTATCGTTCGACTCTGAAGACATATAGCCTGCCTGATCGACGAGGCCAGGCGAAAGATCAGCAGTCGTTGCTGCCGCTCGATTGACTCCGAGTGCTGCGTTCGCATCACTTTCGGCGGGCGTATTTTGGTCTAAAAATACGCTATAGCTTATGATCGTGGCTACCACGACGAGCCCAGGAAAAAGAAGTTGCAAGGGACTATATTTCATCGGACGGGTTACGTGCTGAGGCAGTTAGATTTCGGAATTAGCTTAGCCATTACTTTAAGCTTTAAAATGATTAGTTTTAAGTCGTTTTAGCGAAAGGTTCAATCGATTAAAATAAAGACTGTGGCAGCGGATACGGTCTGGCGCGCCGCATCAAGGGCGCAGCAATGGCTAGAGCGACGCAGCAGACGGCGCCCTCACCGCCCAACGCAGTTTTGCAGAGCTGGACCGAGGGTTGTCGCGCTGCTCACTGAAGGAGGCGCGGATGACGCTCTCGCTGATCGCACTGTAATGTCCATCTACCAGTCCCGCTTGGAAGGCCTTTTTGACCCGTCGATCCTCGCCACTATGGAAGGTCAGCACAGCAACGCGCCCACCGCCCCTCAGGCAGTCAGGGAGGCCACGCAGCCAGCCATCGAGAACTTTAAACTCATCGTTGACCGCAATACGGAGGGCCTGAAACACAAGTCGCTGACTGAGTTTAATCCGATCTTCGTCAAAGGATTTTGGTAGTGCCTGCTCAATGGCGTGAGCGAGTGCTCCGGTGGTCTCAAATGTCTGTCCAGCCAAGGCGGTGGCTAAACGTGCCGCGTTGGGCTCATCCGCATTGTCGCGCAACATAGCCGTAAATTCTGGTTCGTTCAATTGTTCGATCAAGGCGCTGGCTGAGATACCCTTATTGGGGTTCATTCGCATATCGAGCGGCCCTTGATGTTTAAAGCTGAACCCGCGAGCTGGATTGTCGATCTGCATCGAAGAGACACCTAAGTCGGCAAGTATAGCATCGGCCCCGTCGTGCCAACCGACCTTACCCAGCACTGCGTGCAGGGCGACAAAGTTAGTACGCTCGCAGTG
>JABJQI010000080.1 GCA_018663485.1 Opitutia bacterium | reverse complement strand
CATGACAAGCGATCCATAAGGAACTACAACCGCCGGCGCTATCCCCAGTCAGGATAACTCTGTTTGTATCGATATTCCATTCGTCGGCGTTATAGCGCAGAAACTGCAGGGCGCGCGCGGCATCGTGAACCGGCGTGGGCAAGGGATCTGTTTTGGCCAAACGATAACTGATCGCCGCAACCGAGATGCCATGCTGCAAATAATGCTTGGCCCCGTAAAAACGGCTTTTGTCGCCCCCGAGCCATCCGCCGCCGTGAATCACAAGGACCAACGGACGCGGTCCCTCGCCTTCGGCTTGCCAGAAATCAAGCACTGTTCGTTCATGCACATCATAAGCGACGTTTTCGTAGGTCTTGGGCGCATCAGGTGCTCTGGTATTCTTGGCACAAAGCGTGCCAGCCATGCAAAGAGCGAATACCGCCATCAATAGTTGTTCTTTCATCATTTTTCCTCAACCGTTGTTAATTATTTCTTTTTCTGCGTTCGTTCTATAGCCAACTTGAAGTGCGGGTGTTCCGCCGGCGTGCGAGCAGATTCCATCAAGCGTTGTAATTCTGAAACGACTTCTGGGTGTTGTGCAGCTACGTTGTTTTGCTCCGAGATATCCTTCGACAAGTCAAAGAGTTCGACCCGCGGGTCTAAGTCAGTGTTGGTTTTATAAAGAATCAACTTCCACTTGCCTTTAAGAATGGCGCGCTTGCCACCTCTCTCGAAAAATTCCCAATACAGAGTGTCGTGTGTCGCTTGCTCACCCTGCCCCAATAGCACAGGCACCATCGAGATCCCATCGGTATCTGCCTGCGGCTTAGCTCCAGCCAGTTCGCGCACGGTCGGAGAAATATCCCAGAACGCAGAGACATGATCCGTGACCTGCCCAGGCTGAATCTTGCTAGGCCACCACGCGATCATCGGCGTGCGGATGCCGCCACCCCACATGTCGCGCTTACCGCCGCGCAGTTCCCCGCTGGAATTGAAACTCGCACGCATATGCCCACCTTCTTCCATCGCGCCGTTATCACTGGCAAACATTACCAAGGTATTTTCGGCAATTCCCAACTCGTGCAGCTTTGCCAGGAGCAGCCCCATGTTGTGATCCATATACGAAACCATTGCAGCAAAGGTAGTCTTTGGCTCACGCTCGTAGGAATAGTGCGGGTGTTTATTTTTCGGTGGTAAGGGCGTCTCATTCAGAATGGGGCGATACTTCGCCTTCCACTCCTCTTTCGCGCGCAGACTGGCGTGCGGAATCTGAAAGGCGAGATGCAGGAAGAACGGGCCTTCTTTTTGCTGTTCGATATACGCAAGCGCCTCATCGATCACCAGCTCGCTGCTGTAATTGTCCCCTTCATGCAACGTGTTGTTGGGATACTCGACTTTCGTGACTGTGCCCCCATCGTTACGCCATAGATACTGGGGGAAATACCAGTGTGCCTGCGTGTGCGAAGTGAATCCGAAGAAATAATCAAAGCCTTTCTTATGCAGCAAAGAGGCGTCGTCGGTATTGCAGCCCAACCCAGACTTTCCGATCAAAGCGGTGTGATAGCCCGCTTTCTTAAGCGCTTGCGGGAAAATCATATCGTGCGGATCTTCGCGCATCTGCAACTCACCGTTTCCGCGCACATAGGTGTTCCCGCTATGCTTCCCTTCGAGCAGACAACTACGCGAAGGGCCGCATACAGTGCTCCCGGCATAGTGGTTCGTAAAACGAATCCCCTCATCGGCCATGCGATCGAGGTTTGGCGTTTGAATGACCTGCTGCCCGTAGCAGCCTAAATCGCCATAGCCGAGGTCATCGGCGAGAATATAAATAATATTGGGCTGGCTCTGGCCGTGAGCGACAACAGCCAACAAAGCGGCAATCAAAAAGCTAATAGGTTTCGTTTTCATCGGATATTTTATTGGGTCAAAATTATAGCGAAGGAGTTCCGCTTGTATGTTCTTGTTTTCAGCAGCTCACAACAGCTTAGTTCTGCAGGTGGGCATCAATCCAGCTAGCGTGATCGCTGCCGATGCCATTGCCGCCGTCGGTCACCACTAGTTTGAGTTCCATCGCATTGGCGACCGGCAAATCGATTTGC
The DNA here is from genome assembly GCA_018663485.1 of Opitutia bacterium. Taxonomy (GTDB): domain Bacteria; phylum Verrucomicrobiota; class Verrucomicrobiia; order Opitutales; family Coraliomargaritaceae; genus Lentimonas. The sequence goes on along the minus strand of JABJQI010000080.1, from coordinate 3,323 downwards.
TTCCATTGGTTGCGCGTCATCAAACCACTATCGAAGACTTTCTCGTCATCCACAAATACCTGAAAGACCACGGTGGCCGATGGGCCGGCCTGTGCAAGGCTCCGGAAGGTCTTGTATTTGCCTCCAAGAAAGTAAACGGCTTCAGAATATGCATGAGTGGTGAGACCGTGCGGGAAGGTCTTACCTTGATTGATCAATGGGCTCTTGCCGTCCAACCAAGTATTCATTGTCGCCTGATAACCATGGATAAAAGGCTCCGCATGGTCGATATCCAGATAGGTTTTTCCATCGACAGGTTTCACATCTAACAACTTTACAGTGCGACGAGCGTCGCGCTCGGCTCTGGTTCCAGCAATCCAACGCATGTCGCGCAGTTCAGGTGCCGTGCCCTGCCACTTGCCGCCCACATCACCAAGCATCAAGGATTTGATCCCCTTCCAATCCAATCGGGTTTTGCCTTCGGCGCCCTTAAAGTCCATCGAATGGAGCACGATGTGCTGCCAAGCATTGCCTCCTTCGACCTCAACCACCGCGCTCAGATCATCAATCTTAAGCAACAGTTGGTTGGCACTCTGCGCACGAACCGAAAAGGCCAGCTTTGCGAAATCCGGAGCACGGTATAGATCGTCGCCAAGTTTACGAGTCGTCATCCTCCAGTTTCCTGGATCGTTACTGTAATTATACCATTCTTTCTTCCACTCCTGCGAAAAGTCCTCGATCTGCCCCTCGGCCTGCAGCACCGAGCGCACCCGGTTGGTTGCCAGCTCTTGCGGAGTGATCATGTGCATCCTTGAGGAAAGGACAAAACTGTCGGTCGTGTAGACTCCGTAGTAATAGCCCGCACCGGTGATTTCCTTGTCCAATTTATAGCGGACGTTGGCATACACCCAGAGCGGTTGGTCGACACCGTAAAGCTCTAGCGAAGCCGTCCATTTGCCATTGCCTTTCTTAGCCGGAATATGATGCCAGAAACGATCGGCGGGTTTCTTGGCTGCCTCGCGAGTGACGAATACGTCCACCGAAAGGATCTCTCTTGTAGTGTCTGGAAAAATACTAATTTCGGGCACCCCGCTTCTGGTATGCAGCTTGAGCTTCGTGCGCGGCGTTTCCGGTGTCACAAAGTTGTGCTTTAGGATCTGGTCGAACCAAATCTGAGCAGCGACTTCGTAATCCTTGGTGTCTTGATGCTGGTGATGCGGGGCACAGGTGATGCGCCAGTCTTTACTTTTGATTTCATCCAACGCCACCTGCAGATGTTCGATATGCCCATGAAAATCGTTGGCGGGGCTGAGAAAGAAAATCGGGCAGCTGATGTTTTTCAGGCTGGCATCATCGAGGATCAGACGAGGCGTTTTATTGACATCCAAGTCACTGATACCGCCGCAAGATGGTGCAGCTGCCTTGAGACGGGAATCCGAACCGGCCAACATCACGGTGAGTTTGCCGCCCATGGAGTGACCATACGCACCCAGTCGTTCAGCGTCCACTTCAGGCTGTTGTTCCAGGAAAGTTAAGGCCCGGCGCGAGCCGATGGTGCAAAGGAACCAGCCACTGTTACGGGGAGATTCCACCGGGTCGGCGGTATACTTCGACTTGGACGGTGAGTTACGAATATAGTCACTGCCCTCGTAGCGGCACGGTGCGTGGTAGGCATCCACCCCACCCCAATCTGTAGTGAGTCGGTAATGAGGATCGTCGGTCTTGCCTTCCCAAAAGAGTTTAACGATATCACCTTGAACGCGATAATCAGGCGCATGTAACCGTCCAGCCCAAGCAATTGAGAGCGTCGCATAGCCCCGCTTGGCGTTGGTCAGCACCGCCTTGTAGCTCGCCGATTGTCCGCCGCCGTGCATCTGCACCAAACCGGGCACGTTTGTTGCCCCCTTGGGGTAACCATAGACCGCAGCCATCATCGCTTTTTTTCCGTTAAAGACACCGACCCGATAGCGCAGCACTTTCATGACGACGCCATCCTCTTCCCACTCTTTCAGTATTTCGACGTCCAAGGGTTCCTCGCGTGGGTTATAGCCATCCCATAACTCCGCGAATGTTTGCGGAGCTTTACCATCCTTTAATGGCGGCAATGTATCCACAAACTGCCCAAAGGCCGGCGCAGCCAGGCACAACACGAACGTAATTTTCAGCAATGTTTTCATATTCAAAATTCCATTTATTTTCTCAGTTTTCATTCAACGAACATGCGTCGGGTTACGGTTTATCGATCAAAGAAAGAAAGGTCCCAACGATCCCGCCACTCAACCTGTAGGCCGCTATTATTAAACGTAACTGGCAGCCATACGTAGCGGCCATCGATCGCATCCTCCGGACGCCAGATATCAAACATCGCAATATAAGCATCCTTCTTCCCCTGCACCGGCAAGACACAGGTGCTTTGGCCGCCAAATGTTTTTTCAGGGCCCAACTGGTTCTGCGGGTTAATACCAACGCAGGGATTTTCGAGCTCTTTCCATGGGCCAAGAATCGAATCTGCCACAGCAGAGCGAGCCGCATTGGGGGCCCAACCCGTGCAACCAGAAGCAATCAGATAATACTGACCGTCGTGCTTAAAGACCGCAGGCGCTTCCATCCAACGGAACGGGAAGTTGCGCGTATAGCTGCCTGCGTGGTCGAGGTAATCATCGGTCAACAGTGAGATATGCAGCGTCGAATTATGCTCGGAGGAATAGATGTGATAGGCCTGACCGTCGTCATCCACGAACAAGTTCATATCGCGCGCCATCTGGCCCCCCTCAAAATGCGAGCCGAGGATATTGAACGTGGCATGCTTCGGAGTCGGGCCGCCGCTGAAATCCTCGTTTTCTTGTTTGGTCCGCTCAATCGATGCGGGGTCTTTTTCGGCTTCAGTCACGTTGAGTGGCCAATGCCCAGCATTGGGACGAATGCTGCGAACAAAGGTGTAAGGCCCCGCTGGTGTATCCGATAGTGCGATACCGGAACGGGCCGCATTATAGCCCTGCCCTTTCAACTCCAGATGAAACCACATCACGAACTTTTTGGTCTTCGCGTTATAGATCACTTTGGGCCGCTCAATAATGCAGCCCTTCACAATCTCACTCTCCGGGTCATCGGATACCTCAAGGGCAATCCCCACGTCCTTCCAGTTGGTCAGATCCTTCGACGAATAGACATGCACCCCGACCTGCGCCCGATTGCCGGCATGCCCGGCGACCTTATGCTCACCGAACCAATAGTAAGTGCCCTCGTGAAAGATCACACCCCCGCCATGCGCATTGATGTGCACGCCTTGGTCATCCTTCCAGATTGCACCGGTTTTAAACGATGCAGGCGCGGCGGAGACTTTG
>JABJQI010000084.1 GCA_018663485.1 Opitutia bacterium | reverse complement strand
TCGATCGGCCGGGGGCCGATCACGCAGCCCCCAGGGATCGATACTTCAGCTTTGCGCATCCGCGCCACCAGCGGGCCAAGTAGGCAAACCGAGGCGCGCATTTTACGCACCAATTCATACGGCGCAATGTGGGTGATCTTTTTGGCGGTGATCTCCCATGTGCCTGGTTCGGGTTGCACTGTTTCGGCGCCGACATGCTGCAGGATTTCGATCATGAAGCGCATATCGCTCAGATCGGGGACGTTTTTTAGCACGACCGTCTCGTCGGTTAGTAGGGTGGCGGCGAGGATCGGCAGGGCCGCGTTTTTTGCGCCGCCGACTTCGATCGTGCCATTGAGTGGTCCGTTCCCGCTAACTTTGAAGACATCCATAGTGTATGCGCTGCGCTGAGATTAAGATTCGTTGCTGAGTGACTTTGCAGAGTGAGGTTTTTCGTTGCCTTGGCGACGACCTTGCCCACCGCGGTTTCCACCACGACTCTGTCCGCCGCGATTGCCACCTTGGCGGTTTTGTCCGCCACGGTTGCTATTGCGATTGCCGCCACGGTTTCCGCCTTGGCGATTTTGCCTGCCGCGATTGCCGCCACGCATAGCCGCTGGCTTTTCCTTAGGCTTATTCCCGATGCCGAAAACCCCTAGAATTTTGGCAAGTAAACCCTTTTTCTGTGGCTGCTTACCTTTGCCCTTTGCAGGTGGCTTTTTGCCGCGTGCGTCTGGCTTGCGCTCGCTTCTGGCAGGGCGATTGGCATCGCGCTCCTTGCGACGGGCGTCGCGTTCGGCACGGCGTTCGGTGAGTTTGCCTTCCACGCGCTTGATCGAGGCGAGGGTGTCTTCACTGGGTTGAGGATTGGTGATGCGCTCCACACGCGGCTCGCGCGGCGTGCGTTCCTTACGTGGCTCACGCTCTGCACGTGGCTCACGCTCTGCACGTGGTTCACGTTCGCGTGGTGCACGTGGTTCGCGCTCAACACGAGGGGCGCGCTCTGCCTGTGTGGTGTCGTCGGACGAGCCAAAATTATCTGGGCGTTCTTCGCGTTCTTGTTGAGGGCGTGCACTACCGCTAAGTTTTTCGACTTGCAAGGCATCTGTTGGGCTGACTTCGCCCATTCCTGCTGTGCTGGAGGAGGCGACTTCGGTCTTAAATCCACCGCTACGGCGGCGGCCGCGTGGCTTCTTAGAAGCATCTGAACTAGGTGTGTAGTTGTGGCTTGGATCTGGCTGTGAATCAGTTTCTTCGAATTCTGGCATCTTGTGTATGTGTTACTTATGTTGTATTGGTGCCTGGCGTGCTAGATCAGTCATAGCGTGCCAAACACATGTATTTGACTCGATCATACGGACTCACGGATCAATCACGGCGATCTTCAGGGAAGTCGCATAAGTCGAAGCCGAGTAGATGGTTTCGAGGCGAGTCACGTATCGAGACAAATAGTGCTAGCGTAGTAATTTTTATGCGGCAAGTGTTAAAGTCGCTGCCAGTTTGGTTCTTAATCGTCCAAATCGAGCCCAAATACATCGTTGACGGCGCCGGAATCCAGAGTGCGTCGGCGCCGCGCGGCCTTTGTCTCGGTTAGTTCCCCAACGGCGCTGCCAAGCGTGATCAGTTCTGTGTGATCGACGCCGCGAAGTGTGAACAACAATTCGGGGGACTCATCGAGGCGCACGCCCACTCCATAGAGCGAGGCGGCAACGTGTTTGCACATGTCTGCCCAATCGGGGCAGTTGCAGTTAAAGTGAATTTCGCTAGGTTGTGGAAAAAGTCCGACTTCAGGGTCCATGACTAGTGACATGGTTTCATCCGAGAGTTTGCCCTTTAGCAGTTCGACCAGTGAGCCGATTTTGCCTTGGCAGCGTGCTTTGAGTGCTAGCCACTTTTCGGGCTCAAGTGCATCGATGTTGACGGTTAACTCATAGAGCTCAGCGCCATTGACGATCGCGGTCACGATTTGAGGTCCAATTTTTAAGTCAACGACTGCACCGTTGCGCACGTAGCTGCGGCCGCGTGGCAGGCGATATTCGTAATCGCTGAAGGCTTCGAGGTGTTTGCACCATGCTTTGCCCCAGAAGCTTTTCGCGATTGGTCCGTTGCGCGAGCCAGCTGGGACCGGAGTTAGCTGGTAGCCCTCATCGGTGAGGACTTGGATGCGTTGTGCGGCTTGGGCACGCAACTGCGCTGCAGAAGGAGGCTTGTGGTCACTGAATTCGTCCCAGCTCATAGTGTGGTGTCGGCGTGTGAGAGGTCGAGGCGGATAAGGTCTAAGAGTTCGTCATTATTGAGCTCGGTCAACGACTTCTCGCCACCTTCAGTCAAAATTTGATCGGCAGTGCTTTGCTTGTCCGAGATCATGCGGTCGATTTTTTCTTCAAGTGTGCCGCGGGTGATAAATTTATGCACCAATACGTTGCGCTTTTGGCCGATGCGGAAGGCGCGGTCGGTGGCTTGGTTCTCGATCGCGGGATTCCACCAACGGTCAAAGTGCACGACGTGGTTGGCGGCCGTGAGGTTGAGCCCGGTGCCGCCCGCTTTAAGTGAGAGGATGAAGAAGGGCGGACCGTCCTCGCGCTGGAACTGGTCGACCATTTGTTGGCGTTGTTTGATCGGCGTGCCGCCGTGTAAGACCAGGCCGCTGCGGCCAAAGATCGCGGCGAGGCAGTCGGCCAGCGGCTCGGTCATTTCGCGGAACTGGGTGAAGATCAGCACCTTCTCGCCGCGCGATTCGATTTGGCTGCCAAGTTCGGCTAACCGCAGGAACTTAGCGCTGTGCGTGGCCGCGTATTCGCCCGCGCCTGTCACTTGATCAGGGTGATTGCAGATCTGTTTAAAGCGCATTAAATAGCTGAGTACGAGTACTTTGCGCTGTATGCCTGTGGTTGCTGCCAGTTCTTGTTTGAGTGTTTTTACGGTGTGCTGATAGAGCTTTGCTTGCTCCGGGCTGAGCCCACAAAAGACTTTCATCTCGGTCTTGTCCGGCAAGTCACTGATGATTGACTTGTCGGTCTTGAGACGGCGCAAAATATAAGGGCTAACCAGTCGGCGTAGCGGCGCGTAGTGCTCGCGCTTGTTTATGCGTAGACCTTGGACGAACTTCGCAAATTGCCCCGAACTGCCGAGCAGGCCCGGGTTGATAAAGTCAAACAAGGACCAGAGGTCGCCGAGGGTGTTTTCGATCGGCGTACCGGTCAGGGCAATGCGTGCGTCTGATCTGAGTGCGCGGACGGCTATGCTCTGGCGGGACGTGTGATTTTTGATCGCTTGCGCTTCGTCCAGCGCCACCCAGCTCCAGTCGGTCTGCGCTGGCCAGTCGAGACGGCTGAGCATGCCGTAGGTGGTTATCACGAGATCTGCGTTCGCTAGCTGCTCGGTGGGTGCGGTCTGTAGGATGTCCTTGGGGCATTCGGATGGGTGTGCGATAAACAGGCGCAGGGAGGGCGCGAATGTTTCGGCTTCGCGCTGCCAGTTGCCAATCAGGGAGGCGGGCACTACCAGCAGTGCCGCTGCGGAGTGTGGGGCTTGTTGCTGTTTACGCAGCAAGGCCGCCAGTAGCTGAATAGTTTTGCCAAGGCCCATATCGTCTGCCAAGCAAGCGCCGAGGCCTGTTTGCGTACACCACCACAACCAGTCGAGCCCGGCTTGCTGGTAGGGGCGCAGAGTGGCGTTGAGCGTGGTGGGTGGAGCGAGTTGCGCGGGATCTTTGAGTTGTTGCAATAGTTCGGTCAGTGCTTCGCCCGGCGCGGCAAAGGCCCATTCGTGGAAGACTTCGGTATCGCTGCTCGAGCCTAAGTCGGCAGGTGCACCAGCCAGCCAACGCATGCCTGTGGCAAAGGAGATGTCGCCGTGCGCTGCGATCCGGCGCCAATGAGCGAGGGCTTGTTGTAGTTTCTCGCGGTCGACTTCGATCCATTGGCCGCGCAATAAAATGAGGCCATCGTCGCCAGCCAAGAGCGCTTCGATTTCTTCGGGGTTGAGTGCTTTGCCGTCGACCACGACATTGAGTGTCACATCGAGTAGGCCGTATTCACCGACGGAACTACGTTTGGCCGAGCCGATCTTGGCGGCGACTTGTGGGCGGCGGGTGCGCTTTTTCCACCAATCTGGCAGTCGCACGAGCAGGCCGGCGTCTTCGAATTCGGGTACGCTTTGCAGAAACTGGTAGGCTTCAGCAGGCAGCCACAGGAGTGGATGAAAGATATCCTGAGTCGCGACTAGATCGGCGAGGAGTTTGCACTGTTTGCTAGCGGCGTTGATCGGTGCGAGCAGTTTAAGTAGGGCGGCCTTGTTGTTGGTGCCGGCATATTCTTTGAGTGCTTTACCGAGGGGGAGTTGCTGCAGGCGACCGCTTTTGCTGAGGCCCGATGCATAGGACGCCATGAAGGCGAATGGATACTCGGGGTCGCTGTTGTTCTCGGCCAGATGTAGGGTCACGCGGCCGACGCGTGACCACAGTGGGGCGTGCGTTGCGAGTAAGCAGGTTAAATCGGGCTCAATTTCGAGCTGTGCACGCGTCCACTCGAGGAGTCGTTGCCAAAGCGCTCGTAGCACGTCGAGGCTCAGGTATTCCGCGCCGCGTATCGGAGGTGCATTGAGGATAATGTCTGAAAGTTCGTCCGCTGTGGGTGGATCGATCTGAAGTTCGTGTTCGCGATCAGCAGGGGCTTGGCAGAGCGCGCGGATGAAGTGCTCGGTGAATCCTTTCCAATAGAGCACGGAGTCATCAACCCTCAGCGATAGCTTTTGGCCTGCGATACGGATGAGGCCTGCCGCTTCCGAATCGTCAAAAACGGCTAACTCTTTGCGTCTGTCGTCGCGACAAATGACGATGCCGTGTGGCGTGAGTTCGAGTTGGCTGTGCATCCTGAGAATTAGGAATTAGGACGGAGGTCTGCCGGAGAAGGCGAAGCAATTAGGCGGAGGTCTTATTCTTAATCATACTCTTAATCGTAAACCTACTCTTATTTTAAGCCTATTTGAGGAGTGTGCCTGTTTTGCGTAGCTTCCAGTAGTCTGGACGTCGCTTGAAGTGAGCAACGGCAAGGATGTGAATGATGTCCGTTTCAATTCGATAAATAATCCCATATGAGAAGCGCTCTATTATATATCGACGATAGTTTTGGTCTAAAAGTCGCGAACGATGAGGGCAGCGCTTTATTTCTTGGATCGATGTGTGAACGATTGCGACGAATGCTTGCCCCAAGCCAGGGACTTTTGATTCGTAGTGAGTCTGCGCGTTTTTGACTTCTTTAAGGACGCCAGATGCAAAGACCACTTGCATGTGTTATTGCGCGAGTGCTTTGAAAAAATCGTCTTCGGTTAAGCCTGTGTCGCTGCCATCTTTGAGTGCTTGATAGCGTTGCTCCGCGACTGCCAACCATTCTGCATCTGTTGAATTGAGGTTCTGTGGGCTTAAGGTGCGAAACAGATGGCTTGCCAAACGTTCACGGTCTTGGTCGGAAAGCGCCATTGCTTGTGCTTCAACTGCTTGTAGATCCGGTTGCATATCAACCAATCTAGTTGAGATGCATGGACATGCAAATTGAATTTTCGCATTTGGCTTAGTACTGAAAAAAGGTTCATCGTCGATTAGCGGGAAAGGCATAGATGGACGGTGGCTTTGCTTCTGGCTCTTGGGAGGGACGACCTCCGTGTCGTCCGTTACCGATGCAGGAGTGGCTGACACGACTAACAGCGCATCGAGAATCTTGGATTTCCATATTATTTCTAAACTGCTGGCGGTCGACACGGAGGTCGACCCTCCCCAACAGAATAGCCCAACTCCTACAGAATCGCGGGATCAACCCGCTCGCTACAGTATTTGCTTCTAGCTCTTGGGAGGGACGACCCCGTGTCGTCCACTGTCAGCACCACTATGTTTTCTATCTGCAAGCAAACCATGCCAGTCAGGCCATCATTCTGGCTGTTTTTCACGAACAGATGGATTGTCTTAAGCAATTGAAAAATCGGTTGGAGTGATACAATTGGACACGCGGAGGAGGGGCTTAGGCTGAGGAGGGGTGAGGGAAGAGACTTGAAGGCTGAGACTTGAGGGCTGAGATCGGTGGCAGAGCTTAATCTTAATCCTACTCTTAATCGTAATTCTGGGCATTTTTGCATTCTGAGGGGTATTGTTGGGAGATTAGGATTATGATTACGATTACGATTAAGGGGGGTGGCTCATCCGTGGTGCGTCTTTGAACTTGCTTGAAGAGATGGGTGCGCCTAGGCATTGTACATGGATAAATTTGACGAACTTTTTGACCTTCAGAACGCGTTGAACAAGCGCATTGGCGTAGACACCGACAATATGTCGGACGAAGAAAAGACCAAGTGGGTGTTGAACTACACACGCGCGATGCAGCAGGAAATGTCTGAGCTGATTGATTCGGTGCCCTGGAAGTGGTGGGCGAAATACCAGGAATTCGACGAACAGAATGCCAAGGTCGAAGTGGTGGACCTGTTTCACTTCGTGATCTCATTGGCTCAGGTGCTCGGTATGACCCCGGAGGATGTGCACGCCGCCTACACCAAAAAGAACAAGGTCAATCATGATCGCCAAGAGAGTGGTTACGTCGCCAAAGACGAAGACGACTCACGGCACATCTAGTCGCGAAGCGATTAAGTGAGAGTGAGGAGTGAGAAGTAAGTGATGGATTAGGTCTGAGCTTTTATCAGTCATCCGCCATGATTAATTAGGCATCTTTTTATGAACGAATCTCCTTTTATGGTCTTACTCTACGTCGGCGTCGCTGCCTACGTGGGTTACATGTATTGGGGAGATTATCAGTCGAACCAGGCCTCGGAGCAGCCCGATCCTCGGGGGATGCCGGGTGCGACTTCGGCTTCGTGGGGGCTGTATGGCATCGGAGTGATTGGTGCGTTGCTGATTTTGGCTGCCGAGACCGGCGGTGAAATTGCTTTGGGTATCGCCTCAGAGCAGAGCGAGATGGTGTGGTATTTCGTATTCGCGATCCTCGGTGCGGGGATTGTGGAAGAAATAATTTTTCGCGGCTATTTGGTGGTGGACAATAAAGGACGTGCGGCGCTGATCGGCAGCTGTGTGGGCTTCTCACTAATTTTTGCCATCATTCATGGTCACTTCTGGAGCAATGAAGAGGGCCAAGCCTTTGCGTGGACTTTCACCACCAAGGCCTTTTTTACGACGGGGATCTTGTTGGCCAATTCGCTCTGGTTTTACGCACTGCGCTTTGGCTCGTGGAACAAGAATCGCTCACTGTTCCCCTGTATGCTGGCGCATGCCGCGAGTAATTTCGGCGTGTTTGCCGTGAAGTGGGCGCAGGGCTTTGTTGTTTAGTTGAGCTTGCCGCCCAGTCCGTCGCCGTACCCAGCGAGTTCTAGGTAGGCTTGGCCGATACGCTCGCCTTGTGCATCGAACACATCGCAGGCGCCTTCCCAGTAGGCATTGCTGCTGTCATTGCCGGTAAACTCTTGATCGGCTAGCTTCGGGCGTAGGTGGTAGGTCTCTGACTGTTTGGAGGTCGGATTGGTGGCCAGAATCTTGACTTCAGTTGGATAGCGAAGCGCTGTGTGTGGGCTCGTCCAAGTGCTGAGCGTCTGCCATTCGAAGGCATCGGCGTAGACCGAATGATATTGGCCTTGAGCATCGATCCAATACACCGCGGACCATGGATCGCTGCCGCCATTGGGACGGCGCAGTCGGTAGGCTTTTAACTCGGTGCCATTGTCCAATTGAATCGCAGTCCAATCCCAGCCCGCCAAATCGCCTCCCAGTTGGCTGGATGAGATTTCGTGGTCCATCCATGCCGTGCCTTTCAATGCGATGGTGGTGTCGCCACGTGTGAGTGCCCCGATCACGTCGAGTCGCGAATACGTCCAATACCAACTCACCGCTGCCGGGTCTGCACCTTTGCGGCTTAAGCCGCGTTCGCCAAAAATCAACATTGGTTTACGTGGCGTCATGGTTAGCGTTAAGCGCGTATCGTTGGGATAATTGAGCTGCATCTCCATCGCCTGCGCAGGTTCATTCCAGTGCGCGGTGATCGGCCCAGCGGCGATTTGTAGGCCCTGCTCGGCAGCATTGGCTTGCCAGCCATTGCGGACGATTCGCTCTGCGTGAATATAGCGTTGCTGGGAAATGTCACTCAAGGCGAGGTGCGACATGTATAACTGACTGCGCCCGAAATGCGCGTCATCGCTTGCATCTAACTGCTGAGGATCACCCGCCAGTCGGAACACGGTCGATTGAAATCCAAAGGTCTGGTCCGAATCGATCGCTTCCAAATGCCCCACCCAATACCACCATTCGATGGCATAATCCGGATGAGCGCCGAGGTCTTTGGGTAAGTCCGGTCGATAATCGGGTTGCGGAACGCGATAGCCTTTGTCCGTAACGGCAGGCGGTTGTATCCACTGCAACTCAGCCCAGAGGGAGTGGAACGCCAAGGTGTATAGAATGATTAGAAGACGCCACATATGTATTATTTCTTGTTGTGCCACCAGGCAGCTGTGCCGACTCCGCAAATAAAACCAGTCGCGACCATCACGAGTCCTAGTAGAGCAAAACTGCCGAGCGGTAGTTGCCATAGCAACGACCAGCCAAAGGACTGCACGTTGATCACTTTGATCAAGATCGCCCCCAGTGCGAGGCCCATCAGGGTGCCGCTGATACATGCCGCGAGTGCGATGCCAGCGCCTTCAATGCCGGCGGTCACTAGTAATTGTTTATAGCTGATACCGAGTTGTTTTAAAGTGCGCCAAGTTTGCGCAGATTCCTCAAAGATCGCCATCAGCCCCAACAACAGGCCGATAAAGGCGACCGTGATGCCGATCCCATTTAACGCAGCGGTGACCCGAAAGGTATCATTGAAAATTCCCAACGCCAAGGTGCGCAGCTCCTGCGAATTGCGAAAGTCTAGCCCGGGATATTCAAGGCGCAGGCGATCTCTGACTGTATTCACTGCAACACCAGGCTGTAAATAAAGCGTGGTGTTGATGGCGCGCTGGCGCTGAGTCCATTCCTGCCAGATGGGTACATCGACCACCGCCGAGCCAAACTCGTTGCCGTAATCCGCGAAGATACCCATCACTGCAATTCGCTGTGGTCCAGTCGCGGTCAATAGTTCGATTGCGCCACCGTTCATCACATCAAAACGTCGTGCAAATGTTTCGCTGACATAAGCCGGTTGCGCGTCGACGATTCCAGTAAACGTCTCCGGGGCACGCAGCCAAATTTGTTGCACGCGGCCTTCTTGCCAAATGGAAAAATCAGCTCCTGCAAGCGTCGTCACACCAATGGGGCCCTCGACTTGCTCGATGTAGAGCGCATCCATAAATGCCAACTCCGGAATTTTTGATAGTGATTGTAGCACTTCAGGGGTGATGCCATTCGCGTTACCCTGGCCAGTGACGCCGCGCTCGGAAACATACAAGTCGGCTTGAAAGCGGACGTCGAACCACACCTCGATGGTGCCTCTGAAGCTGCCGACCATCTGAAACATCCCAGTGACCATACTCACTGCGACGACTAATCCTGCGACGGCTAACCGATGGCGACTCGAACCATCGGCCAAGCGACTGACCGCGATTCGCCAAACCGCGCCTGGGCTAAGCGGTTGGAGCAGGCGGGCGAGTCGCGTCAACAGCTGGCCAGAGAGGAGTGCGCCAGCAAAGATCCAGCAGCCAGCGGCAAGAAATCCGCCAAGTGCCATCTTCGCGCCCCCTGCTAGTTGCGAGGGCGGTATGAGCAGCGCCAAGCCACCAAGCATTGACAAACTTAAGCCAATCTGGGGTCGGCGCAGCCATGCGAAGCCCGGCGACCAATCGCCACGCGCCAGAATTTGTGCTGGTGGTGTTTGCATTGCATCACGCGCTGGTAGCCATCCTGCGAGTAAACTGAAACACATGCCCAGCGACAGCCCGATCCAGCAATCCTCAGCGCTCAGTTGAATCGCTTGCGTCGAGGTCGCAAAATACAGCGCATTGACTGTATCGGCGAGCAGATGCACGGCGCCCGATGCGAGCAGGTAACCGACGGCCAAACCACCGATTGAGCCGAGCAATCCGATCAGGCTGGCCTCGAGTAAATTCAGGGCAAACAGCAAGCGCGCACTCAGCCCGAGGCTTTTCAACGTCGCCATCTCGTGCCTGCGCCGAACGACCGCAGCATCGAGTGCTTGTAAAATTAGATAGGCCGCCACTAACATCGCGATTAGCGATAAGATTACCAAGTTTAGGCGAAAGGCTTCGGTCATGCTGGCACGCTTTGCCGCTTGCTCAGCAGTGGCTTCTAATCGATAGCCGTCTGGCAACAGTGCCTGAATACGCGTCTCAATCGCTGCCAAAAAGTTTCGATCCGCACGCTGAC